>JANNJX010000447.1:0-2155 GCA_031396005.1 Burkholderiales bacterium | reverse complement strand
GTCAACAGCGTCGTCGGCTTCATCGGCCCGGAGTACCTGTACGACGGCAAGCAGATCGTGCGCGCCGGGCTCGAAGACCATTTCTGCGGCAAGCTGCTCGGCCTGCCGATGGGCTGCGACATCTGCTACACCAACCACGCCGAAGCCGACAGCGACGACATGGACAACCTGCTCGTGTTGCTCGGCGCGGCCGGCGTCAACTTCGTCATGGGCGTGCCTGGCGCCGACGACGTGATGCTGAACTACCAGAGCACCTCGTTCCACGACGCGCTGTTCGTGCGGCGGCTGCTCGGCTTGAAGCGCGCGCCGGAGTTCGAGGCGTGGCTGCAGCGCATGGGTATCACCGATGGCGACGGCGAAGTGCTGCCGCCGCCGGCGCGGCCGGCGCTGGCCGATGCGATGGCACGCCTGCTCGAAGATCGCACACCATGAGCGACGCCGGGCCGCTCCCAAGGCGTTCGCTCCCCCTCGGGGGGACCGGCGCGCAGCGCCGTAGGGGGCTCACGTGAGCGTGCTGCCGACCCCAGCCGATCCGTGGTCCGACCTGCGCCGTCACACGCCCGCACGCATCGGGCTGGGCCGCTGCGGTGTGGCGTTGCCGACCGACGAAGTGCTGCGCCTGGCAGCCGCGCATGCGCAGGCGCGCGACGCCGTGCATGTAGCGCTCGATGGGGCCGCGCTCGAAGCGCAGTTGCACAGCGACGGTTGGCGCTGCGTGAGGGTTGCCAGCCGCGCCGCGAGCCGCGACGACTACCTGCGCCGGCCCGACCTCGGACGGCGCTTGTCGGCCGCCGACGCCGCGCGGTTGCAAGACCTCGCCGCCGGCGACGTCGACCTCGCGATCGTCGTCGGCGACGGCCTGTCTGCCGTGGCCGTGCAGCGCCAGGCGCCGGCGTTGCTCGCCGCTCTTCGCGCCGCGCTCGGCAACAGCCTGACGCTGGCGCCGCTGGTCATCGCCACTCAGGCGCGCGTGGCCCTGGCCGACGAGATCGGCGCCTTGCTGCGAGCCCGCGTAGCGCTGATCCTGCTCGGCGAGCGGCCCGGCCTGAGCTCACCCGACAGCCTGGGCGCCTACCTCACGCACGGCCCGGTCATCGGTCGCGTCGATGCCGAGCGCAACTGCGTCAGCAACATCCGAGCGCAAGGCTTGCCGCCCGAGCGCGCCGCACCACGCATCACGTGGTTGCTGCGCGAGGCGCTGCGCCGGCAGATCAGCGGCGTTGCGCTGAAGGACGACAGCGCGACCGAGCTGCTCGGGTTCTAGATCAGCGTCGGCGGCCCGGCATCGGCCAGCAGCGGCGCCCCGCGGCGCACGCGAAACAGCATCTCGTCGGTGGCGCGCAAGCGCCGGCAGACCTCGCGGCCGATGTTCATCTGGATCAGCGCGAACTGCTCCATGTCACGTTCGGCCAGGCGGTGCAGCGCGGTGATGGCGATCTCGATGGCGCGGCAGTCTTCGACGGTGCGCACCGAGGCGCTGCGCGGAAAGAAATCCATCAGCGCCATCTCGCCGAAGCAGTCGCCGGCGTGCAACTGGTGCAGCGGCCAGTCGCTGTCGTCCCAGCGCTTCTGAACTTCGACCGCGCCCTGCTCGATGACGTACATGCTCTGCGCGGCGTCGCCTTCGCGGAAGTAGTACTGGCCACGGGCACGCTCCGCAGTCGGCGCACCTTCGAGCAATACTTCCAGTGCGTCGTCGCGCAGCGCGCCGAAGACCGGCATCGCTTGCAGCAGCGCGAGGCGGCTCGGCGCCATCGCTCAGCTCTTCTTCGCCTTGTCTGCCACCGGCGCGCCCTTGTCTTTCCACGCCGTGAAGCCGCCGTCGATGTGCGCCACATTCTCGAGGCCCATGTCCTGCAGCGTCTTCGTCGCCAGCGCCGAGCGCCAGCCGGCGGCGCAGAACAGAACGAACTGCTTGTTCTCGCCGAACAGCGGCTTGTGGTACTCGCTCTCAGGATCGACCCAGAACTCGAGCATGCCGCGCGGCGCGTGGAAGGCGCCGGGAACGATCCCCTCGCGCTCCAACTCGCGCACGTCGCGGATGTCGACGAACTGCACGTCGTCTCGTCCGTGCAGCTCCTGCGCTTCTTCGACGCTGTAGGTGGTGATGACGCTCATCGCGTCATCGACCATCGACTTGACGGTTTTTTTCATG
>JANNJX010000426.1:0-5729 GCA_031396005.1 Burkholderiales bacterium | reverse complement strand
GCCCCGCGTTACCGTTCGACTTGCATGTGTAAGGCATGCCGCCAGCGTTCAATCTGAGCCAGGATCAAACTCTTCAGTTCGATCTTGAATTTTGCTCAATACGGAATTGAAGTGAACTTCACTTCTTCATCCGTGAGCGTTTGAAGCCTTTCGGCCTCAGGTCTTTCGACCTTTGGCACTCGCCCTCAAACGCCCACGCTTATCGGCTGTTTGTTGTTAAAGAACGAAGCGCCGAACGTTTGGTCGTGCGCTGCTGACTTTTGATCAGCGAAGAGATGGGATTATCTACCGCTTTTTTCTACCCTGTCAAGCACTTGGCTTTTGTCTTCTCTCTCTCTCTGTTCTCCGAGACCTCCCGCCACAGCAAGAAACCAAGTTGAACAACGAAGCCTTCGACTGTAGCACTAAATCTTCCGCGGCTCCCCATGTGCTTAGGCGAGCTGACCTATGCCTATGCCCCAGCCTCGCCGAGCACCGCGCGAGCCGCACCCTGTGGATCATCAGCCTGTAGCACTGCACTGAGGTTCCTCGACAAGCGGGCGCAATCCGCTCGCAGCACAGACTGCTTGACCGACGCAATCTGACGAGGGTGCATCGAGAAGCTGCGCAGCCCCATGCCCAGCAACAGGCGGGTGAACAGGGTGTCGCCGGCCATCTCGCCACACACACTGACGGCCCTACCGGCCGCTCGCGCCTTTTCGATAGTCGTTGCAATGAGCAGCAGCACGGCAGGGTGCCACGGGTCGTACAGGTGAGCCACATGCTCGTCGGCGCGGTCGATGGCCAGCGTGTACTGGATAAGGTCATTGGTGCCGATCGACACGAAGTCGAAGTGGCGCAACAAGGTATCGAGAATCAACGCTGCCGCCGGAACCTCGATCATCGCGCCGACTTCGACATCCAAAAAAGCGTGGCCTGTGGCGCGCAGTTGCTGCTTGGCGCGCTGTAGCGCCTCCAGCGTCTGCCTCACCTCACTGAGATGGGCCACCATGGGCACGAGGATCTGCACCTTGCCAAAGGCGCTGGCGCGCAGAATCGCGCGCAGTTGCGCGCGGAACATCGCCGGCTCCGACAGACTCCAGCGGATTGCGCGCAGACCGAGTGCCGGATTGAGCGAATGCTCGTGGCGCAACTCATGCAGGCTCAGCCGCTCGAGCGGTTTGTCGGCGCCGATGTCCACCGTGCGGATCGTGACCGGCAAACCCTTCATCGCCACGACAGCGGCGCGATAGGCCTCGAACTGCTCGTCTTCACCGGGCAGATCGTTGCCGCGGTTCATGAACAGGAACTCGCTGCGGAACAGTCCGACGCCGACGGCGCCTGCATCGAGCGCGTAGGCTGCGTCATCCGGTGACTCGATGTTGGCCAGCATCTCGACCGATTCACCATCCAGCGTGATCGCCGGCGTGTGGCGCAAGCGATCGAGCTTCTCGCGCTCAAGCTGCAACTGGCGCTGGCGGAACCGGTATTCCTCGAGCACGATCGGTGGCGGATCGACGATGACCACGCCGGCGTCGCCGTCGATCACGATCCAATCGTCCTGACGGATGAGGCGGCTCGCTTCGCGAGCACCGACGACCGCCGGAATGTCCATGCTGCGCGCCACGATCGCGGTGTGCGACGTGCGCCCGCCGACGTCGGTGACGAAGCCCTTGAACACGCTGCGCTTGAACTGAATCATGTCGGCAGGCGAGATGTCGCCGGCCACCAGCACCAGCGGCTCTTCACCGCCGAAGTCCTGCGGCTTGGGCGCGGCGATGCGTGCGGCGTTGCCGCCGCTGTGCCGCTTCAGCGTCGCCAGCACGCGCTCCGTCACCTGCTCCAGATCCGCCTTGCGGTCGCGCAGATACTCGTCTTCCATCTCGTCGAACTGCCGCGCCAGCACTTCGAGTTGCGCCGACAACGCCCACTCGGCGTTGTAATGGCGCTCGTGCACCCAGCGCGCCGCAGCGGTGACGAGGTGCTCATCCTGCAACAACATCAAGTGCACGTCGAGCAGGGCCGACAGCTCGTGCGGCGCATCGCTCGGCAGGTCATGTTGCAGCGTCGCAAGCTCCGAAGACACTTCATCCCTGGCGCGAACCAACCGATTGACTTCTTCCACGGCCTGATCGGCAACGATGAAATAGTGCGCTACATCGACGCGGCCCGAGGCCACCAGCACCGCGCGACCGATGGCCACGCCCTTGGCGACCGCCAGGCCGAAGATCTGAACGGTCACGGTGTTTTCCTCATTCGCCCTCGCCGAATCGCTCGTTGATCAAGGCGACGAGCGCCTGCATCGCCTGCGCTTCGCCATCTCCGCTGGTCTCGATCTCGACCTCGGCGCCGATGCCGGCCGCGAGCATCATCACGCCCATGATGCTCTTGGCGTTGATGCGCCGGCCGTTGCGGCTCATGAAAACATCGCAGGCAAAGCTGCTGGCCAGCTTGGTGAGCTTGGCAGAGGCGCGCGCATGCAGGCCGAGCTTATTGATGATGGTGACGTTGGTCTTTTGCATCCTCGGGGCCGGCGCTGCGCGCCTGTTGTTGCGGCCGCGATGCGCTGGCCTGCATGACACCTTGCGTGGCGCCGGCAATGGCGCGCGCCACCAATGCGTCGAGCGGCTCGTTGGAGTAGCACAGCGTGCGCCAGAGCATGGGCACATTGACGCCGGCGACCACGCGGACGTGAACGCCATCGGCCAAGCGTTGCGCCGCGTTGCAAGGCGTGGCGCCGAAAACGTCGGTCAGGATCAACGTCTCGATCAAACTGTCCTGGGGCTCGGCAGCCGGCAGCAGCGCTGCGGCGCGCGACTGCACCTCCTCGGGTGCCATGTCCGGCGGCACATCCAAGGCCTGTAGCTGCGCTGCGCAGTCGGGAAAGGTATGCGCGGCCACCTCGGCCAGTGCCGAAGCCAGCGGAGCGTGAGCGATGATGAGCAGTCTGGCCATGGCAGGAAGAACAGTCGCAGAAGATTATCCGCGTTCATCGCTGCGTAGCAGAAACCAGGCATAAGACGCGGCCGCACACAGGCCGAACAGCGCGAACGCCGCGCGAACCGCGTCGGGCTGGGCCCAGCCGTGCGACACCAAGGCGTCGATCACCAGACCGATGCCCCACTGCACGCAGAAGACGCCGGCAAAGATGACGAGGTTGAAGGCCGACAGCGCGCGCCCGGCCAGCGCCTGCGCAAAGACCTGCGCCAGCGCCGGCTGGCTCAGCGAGACGACCGTGCACGAGACGCACCATGCGGCCCACATCACGGCGCCGGCCGCCGGGCCAAGCGCAACGGCCAGCGCCAGCAAGCCCAGCGACACCGGCACGCCGAGCGCGATCAAACCGTTCACCGTGACCCCGCGCTTGCGCAGCAGGGGCATGACCACGCCCCATGAGAAGAACGCCAGCAGCATCGCCAGATTGATCAGGAACAGGCCCTGTGCCGCCTCGGCTGCAGAGCGCCCCGCCACGGTGGTCAACCATGGCCCCGCCCAAAGCGACTGCACGGCCACCAAGCCGCCGTACAAGACGAAGGCCAGCGGCGCCAGGCGCACGAAGTACGGGTGGCGAAAAATCGCAGCGTAGCCGGGCGACGCCGCGGCGGCATCAGGCGTCGCCGCAGGCGCAACATCGTCTCGAGGCACGAGCCAGACGATCAGCGCCATCGCCACCGCCAGCAGACCTGCGACCCACCAGAACAAGCCTCGCCAGCCGAGCAGCGGCAACAACCACTGCACCGGCAGCGTCGACGCCAGCATGCCGAGCGAGCCGGTCATCAGCATCCACGAGTTGGCGCGCAGTTGGGCGTGTTCGCCAAAACGGTGGCGGTAGGCCGTCAACGGCGCCATCAGGCAGGCCGACACGCCGACGCCGATCAGCGCGCGCGCGAGCCACAGCCACGCCAACGTCGTCGCCACCGCAAAAGCCATGCACGCCAGCACCGCCACCGACAACAGCGCCAGCAGCACGCGGCGCGGGCCGAAGCGGTCGAGCGCGTGTCCGAGCGGCAACTGCGTCAACGAGAAGCCGAGGAAGTAGGCCCCGGCGAGCAGCCCGAGGTCGCCCGCCGACAGTCCCAGCTCGCTGCTGAAGGCCGGCGCGAGCGTGGCGGTGACGGCGCGCAGCAGGGCCGACAGAAAGTAGGCGAAGGCGAAGGCGAAGAACATCGCCACCGCCGTGCGCGCCACCGTCATCAGCGGCGGCGGCGTTCCCGTCGGCAAGCCCGACAGGCTCACGGCACGACGCGCAAGGCGCCGAAGAAGGTCTCCTGCGCCTCGGCGTCCAGCGCCGCGCCGAGCATCGTTGCCTGATACACGCGCGTGCCGTGGCTGAACAACACCACGCGCTCCTGCACGGCGCGGCCGTCGGGCAGGCGCCCGGACAGACGCCATTGCGCCGACTGCGACTGCGGCGTCATGCCCGCCACGGTGGCCAGCGCCGACGCCGCGCCGCTCGGCGACAGCAGGTTCGATTGCGCAGCGCGCCCCAACTCGTCGAGCGCCGCGCCCACACGCGCCGGGTCTTTGACGTCGGCGAACGACAGTGCATACACCGTCTCGCCCGCCGAGCAGGCGAACATCGACATCTCGAAGCTGTCGCCTGCGAGGGCAACGCGCCGCGCATGGCTGGCCGGCTTGCACGGCAACATCAACAGCACTTGGCTGCCTTCCGGGCGCAACTCGCGCCAGTTGAGCGCGGGCGTGCAGCCGGTCAGCGCGAGCACAACAACGAACACGAAGCAGATCAGGCCGCGCACTCAGCCACCAAACACCTTTTTCAGGATCGCGCTGCCGGTGCCGATCGGGTCCTTGCGGATCTTTTTTTCTTCCTCGCCGATCATGAAGTACAGGCCATCGAGCGCCTTGCCGGTGACGTAGCCGTTGAGATTGGCGCCTTCCTTCTTCATCAACCCCAGGCCCGACGCTTTGCCCGCCAGCGCATCGTATTTTTTCGCCAGCGACACCTTCTCCGTGGCGCGCTCGACGATCGGCAGGAACTTGCCGCCCAACGGCTCGCGCGTCTTCGTCGTGAAGAACTGAGTCACAGAAGTCTCGCCGCCCCTGACGATCTTCGACGCGTCTTCCACCGACATCGCCTTGACGGCGCTGATCAGCATCGCCCGGGCCTCAGGCACCGCGGCTTCGGCGGCGCGGTTCATCGCCGTCACCAACTCGTCGACACGCTTGCCCTGGCCGGTGGCCTTGAGCAGCTTGGCCGCGTCCTTCAGGAAGCCCGGCAGTTCGATGCGCACCTTCGGGTTGCCGAGGAAGCCGTCGCTGCGGCCGAGCAGCGACACGGCCGACGTGGCGCCGCGCTCCAGCGCCGTGCGCACGCCGGCCGCAGCGTCGCTCTCGCTGAACAGGCCAGCGAACGCGGCGCCCGGAAACCCGGCGGCGGGCAAAAGGAGCACCCGGCTCGTAAACTGGCGGCGTTTCATCACCCTGTCTCCTCGTGAAGCTCACTCGCTCCTGGATCGTGATCATCGCCGCGGCGCTGTGCCTGGTCAGTGCTGTCGCAGCGTGGCGTGTGCTCGGCGTACGCCAGCCCGCGCCGGCCGTGTCTTATACCCTGCTCGACGGCGGCAAGAGTTCCATCGAAGCGCAGCGCGGCAAGGTGTTGCTGGTCAATTTCTGGGCGACGAGCTGCGTCAGCTGCGTTGCCGAGATGCCGAAGATCGCCGGCACGCATCAAAAGTTCAAGGCGCGCGGCTACGATACCGTGGCCGTGGCGATGGACTACGACCGGCCGG
>JANNJX010000424.1:0-5997 GCA_031396005.1 Burkholderiales bacterium | reverse complement strand
CGAAATGTGCCGATAAGCGCGCCGTGATTGAGGTCGGCTCGCTGTGCGAGAGGGGTTGACAGGCCTTCCTCCTACCTCTGTGTCCGAAGGGTGGGCGGAAATCGGTCGCCGCGGAGAGCGGCGCGACTGCGGCACTTGACGGGAGCGAGACGGGTGCGACCTTGGAGCGACTTGCGGAAGCACCCGTGCGGCTGCGACGAGGTCGAACTGCAGCGAGAGCCGTGCTTGATCGTGGTCGACGTCGTGCACGACCTGATCGCGATAGCGCGCCGGGTTAGGCGGTCTTCCGCATGGGAGCCAGCCATCGGCAGTCCGATGCTGGGCGATCTTCACTGATCCTGTTGGAGGAAACCCATGACAGCAGTCGTCAGAGCCATCGACGTCGGCTTCGGCTACACCAAGTTCACGCTGGGCGGAACCGCCGCGGACATCCGCTGTGGCAGCTTCCCCTCACTGGCCTGCCTGAGCACGCGCGATCCGTCGGCATCGCTGGGCGCGGAGCGCAGGCGGATGTTTGCGATCCCGATCAAGGGCGTTTTCTACGAGGTCGGGCCGGACGTCCTGCTCGCCGGCGACGGATTCCGCGCCACGCAGATCCACCACCGCTACATCGACACGCCGGAGTACCTGGCGCTGGCGCGCGGCGCCATGCGCTCGATGAAGGTGGAACACATCGACCTGCTCGTGGTCGGCCTGCCCGTGGCGACGTTTGCTGCCGACAAGGCCGCGCTCGAAAAGCTGATGACCGGCAAGCACGACGTGGGCGATGGCAAGTCGGTGCAAGTGCGCAAGGCGCTGGCGATGGCCCAGCCGCACGGCGCGCTGATCGACTATGCGGACCAGCACGACCGCGTGCTCGCGATGCAGGATGAACAAAGTCTGGTGATCGACCCCGGCTCGCGCACCTTTGACTGGTTGGTGGCACGCGGCATGAAGTTGTCGCACAAGCGCAGCCATTCGGTCGACCGCGGGGTGGCGGACATCCTGAACCTCATCGCGGACGACGTGAGCGTGGAGATCGGTTCGCCCTATACCGGCCTGGACGGCATCGACCACGCGCTGCGGACCGGCAAGGCGTTGACCGTGTACCAGAAGACCTATCAGCTCTCGCGGATGAGACCGATGGTCGAGAGCATCGCCCGGCAGGCCGTCGCGGCCATGATGCGGCGCATCGGGCCCGCCTACGACGTGCGCAACGTGATCCTGGTCGGCGGTGGTGCGTTCCTGTTCCGCAAGGCGGTCAAGCAGGCATTCGCATCGCACGAGGTGCTGGAGGTCAAGGAGCCGATGTTCGCGAACGTGCGCGGGTATCAGATCGCAGGTTCCAACTATGTGGCCGCGGCCACGCAGGGCACGGGCTTTGTGGTGGCGGAAGGGGGCGGGGCATGAGCGCCGTCGACACGAAGGTGGATCACAGCGTCAGGCTGCTCTTCGAGTTGTCGCGTGACGACAACCCGCGTCTGTTCGACGACCTCATGCGATTCAACAAGGGACCCAAGCGGGTCAACCGGCTGCGGTTCCTCGCTCATGAAGGCCTGCTGGCGCAGCAGTGGCTTCTTGGTATGACCGTTCAGGTGCCGGCGCCGAACGCAGCCGCGCTGAAGGCGCCGCATGCGGGCGTAGACCCGACAGTGGCGCGCCAGACCAGCCAGGCGTTCGAGGTCAGCAACGGCGGAGCGGAGGAGTGATGCGGCGCCGGCGCAAGACAACTCGAGCGGTCAGCGCCTCGACGTTGTCCCAGATGGGGGTCTGTGAGCGGCTGGTCGTGTTCGAGCACCTTCATGGAAAGCGGCCGACACCCGCGCAGAAGGCTGCCCTAAGCCGCGGGCTGCGGGCGCATCTGCAGTTCGCGTCCGAAGGCGCGTCGGGAGCAGCGCGAAGAGGACGCTGCTTCATTGCCACGCATGTCTTTGGTGAAGGGCCGGAGACACAAGTCCTGAGGCGCTTCCGCGATCGGTTCCTGCGACCCACGCTTGTAGGCCGGCGCCTGATCCTTACTTACTACCGGCTGGCGCCGAGGGCGTGTCGCGCCTTGGAGAGGTGGCCGATGATCCGGCCTGCGGTGACGGCAGCGATGAGGCCGTTGGTTTGGTTCGCCGAACGCCTTCTTGCTGGTCAGACGGCAAGCCATGTCAGCGACTGAGCTCTGGCTTTATCTCGTCAGCTGCGCGGCCTGTGTAGGAGCGGTCTGGGCTGCAATACGCCTTGTGCGCAGGCGCGCGGTAGAAACGAACGAATGGATGCCAGGGGAGTTGAAGGATCACACGCTCGCTTACTCGGAGAGGACGTTCAGATCCGGTGGCGACAGGCAGGTGGTAGCCCGCGTGGATCGAGCGTACCGTGGGCGCGACGGATTGATCACGTTGGTCGAACTCAAGACGCGAGGGACCGATCGCGCTCACCTGTCTGACGTCATCGAACTCTCGGCGCAGCTCGTCGCGCTGGCGGGTGAGACCGAGGAGCCGGTTGCCAGCATCGGATGGGTTGTCGTGGAGTCGTCCGTCGAGCGAACAGCCCACCGGGTCATTCTGATGCCGCCGCAGGCCGTTTGGGAGCTTGCCTCGCGGCGCGACGCACTTCTGGCGGGCACGGAGTCGCCCAGGTACCCGGCTGCACGCGGGGTGTGCGCGTCGTGCGCATACAGACGTAGATGCCACCCGCGCAAGTCGCCCACGTGACTGAGCGCTGAGGCGACCGTCTCACATGGGTGCTGTCGCGGACCTGCACTACTAGACCGTTCATCCGCGACCACACTGAATCGAGCTGGGTACCTTCGCTGGTGGCGATCACTTGGATCGCTTCCCGATCGCGAGTGCGCGATCAGATGCTGAAGACGACCCCACGACGGCGCCGCTTCGCACGAACGATGAGCGAGAATGTTCGCCGCATCTGGCTGCTCCCAGCAAGGTTCAAGCCGTAGCTTGAAGTCTCAAGATCATTGGGTAGCTAGGTGGGTAGCTGGGAACGCAAAGTGCGAAATCGCGGCGCGTAAGCCATTGACGCTGAAAGACATTTTGGCCAGACCTTCTTTGTACGACATCGTGCTGCTTTGAACCTGACGCGAACGAATGCAGCGCTACGACGAAGTGATGTCGTCGCTTCGCGGCAGCGTCAAGGTCGGCCGCAAGCTCATGCGCGAGGCGCGCAATGAGCGCGAGGGTGTTCCTCGGCACCAACGTCTTCATCCACCAGCCCGACAGCAGCGACGCACGCAAGCACAAGCTCGCCGAGCAGTTGGTCCGCGAAGCGCTCGAAGGCGAGCGTGTGTGCATAAGCTATCAGGTCGTGCAGGAGTGCCTCGACACGGTCTTGCGCAAGGCCGAAGTGGCGCTCGATGCGCAAGGCGCACGCGCGTATCTCGACGCGGTTCTGCTGCCGCTGATGAAAGTAGGCGCCAGCGCGTCGCTCTGCCAGCGCGCGCTGGACATTCAATCGCGCAGGCGCTTCGGCTTCTACGACGCGCTGATCGTGGCTTGCGCGCTCTCGGCGGGCTGCGACACGTTGTTGACCGAAGATCTGCAGCACGGTCAGGTCATCGAGACGCTGACGATCTCGAATCCGTTCAAGCGTTGACGCCGTGATGATGGCTTTCAAGCCCTGGGTCGCCGCCGCCACGCTGTCGCTGTGTACCGCCTGGGCGGCAGCGACGGCAACGGCCATCGAGAGCCCGAGCGCGTTCATCGACGCCCAGATCGCCTCTCACGCCGGCAAGACCGGCGTCTACGTGCTTGACACCGGCGTCGAAGCGCTGCTGGCGCGGGCTTGGCTCGTCGAGAACGCCAGGCAGTCGATCCAGGTGCAGTACTTCATCTGGAGCAGCGACAACATCGGCACGCTGGCGGCGGAGGCGCTGCTGCGTGCGGCAGAACGCGGTGTGCGCGTGCGCGTGATCGTCGATGATCTGCTGATCGACGCGCCGGACCGGGTGCTGCTGGCGCTGGCGCGGCATCCGAACATCGACATCCGCATCTACAACCCGAAGACCTCGGTCGGCGCGCCGGTGCAGCGGCGGCTGCAGAACGTGCTGACGGACTTTCGCGGCGTCAATCAGCGCATGCATGACAAGACGCTGGTGGTGGACGGCAGGATCGCCATCACCGGCGGGCGCAACATGGCCGCTGAGTACTTCGACTACAACCACGAGTACAACTTTCGCGACCGTGACGCGCTGCTGCTGGGCGCGGCGGTGAAGGCGATGCAGGCCAACTTCGAGGCCTTCTGGGGCAGCGCCTTGAGTGTCGAGGTCGAGACGTTGTACGACGGCCTGGGGCTGATGCAGAAGAACGTGCGCGTCGACGACGAGCAGATTCAGCAGGTCTACCGTGAATTGCACGCCTACGCGAAGTCGCCCGACAACTTTGCGCCCGAGGTCCGCGCGGCCATCGCCGACACGCCGTCGTCGTTCGCGCGCCTGGCGCGGCAGATGCGCTGGACAGATGTCGAGTTCATCAGCGACAAGCCGGGCAAGAACGACAACCGCATCCGTCTGGGCGGCGGTGGGCAGACGGGCACGGCGCTGGCGCGGCTGGTGCTGGGTGCGCAGCAGCGTGTCGTCATCCAGTCGCCGTATCTCGTGGCGTCGGACGAAGCGTTGGCGCTGCTCGGTGAACTGCGCTCGCGCGGTGTGGCCGTGCGCATCAGCACCAACTCGCTGGCCTCGACCGACAACCTGCCCGCCTTCAGCGGCTATCGCAACCAGCGCGGCCGCATGCTCGACATGGGCCTGCAGATCTTCGAGTACAAGCCGGCGCCCGCGGTGCAGCAGCAACTGGTGCAGCGCCTGACCGCGGCCACGCGCACGCCGCCGGTGTTCGCGCTGCACGCCAAGACGCTGGTGATCGACGGCAAGACGGTCTACATCGGCACCTACAACTTCGATCCGCGCTCGCAGAACCTGAACACCGAGGTCGGCGTGATCATTCACGACGAGGCGTTGGCGCGCGAGGTCGAGGCGTCGATCGAAACCGACATGGCGCCGGGCAACAGCTGGAACGCGGCGACCGACAATCCGGACCAGCACGCCTCGCTGGCCAAGCGCAGCAAGGTGCGCCTGTACCAGATGATGCCGCTCAAGCCGCTGCTGTGAGCCACTACATCATCGACACGCGCACCGCCGGAATCGCCACTTCGCGGCCGATCACCGTGCGCGCGTAGAAGTAGTTCAGGCGCGCCTGCGAAGACAGCGTGTCGATGTCCACATGGCCCGCCTCGTCGCACGAGAAGGCGTAGCCGCGGCCGTCGTCGAACAGGGATTGGAAGCGCAGCTCGAAGCGTGGGAGCTGCGGCGCTTGGGACGGGGTCATCGTGTTCATTGCGTCGTCTCGTGGTGGGTTGGGTACCCGTTGAGTCGCGCAAGTTCGCCGAACGGTTCTCCCTTTGTTTAGGGAGTCGGCATCAACGCTGTGCAGTGCAGGCGCCTTGCGCACTCTGCCTGAAGCAGAAGTCGCCGGTCAGGCTCGAACTCTCCCATGGCACCTGCGCGCGGCCGGTTTCGCGGGCCACACCCAGCCGCACCTGTTTGAAGACAAGCTCGATCGGCAGGCCCGGCGTCTGCATCATCGCCAACAGGTGCTTCGTGTAGAGACTGTTGTGCTCGCCCGGGTTGTCGAGCGCCACGCCGCCGGGCGCGGTGGAGAACGCCACCATGGAGCCCAGCGGCGCCTGCACCAGCGCCAGGCCGGGTGCGGCGATGCCGCGGAACTTCAGGCGCCTGCCGTCGGGGCCGAGCACTTCGGTACCGGAGAACGGGTTGTTGCGGCAGGCGTCGAGGATGAAAATGTTGATGCCTTGCTTGATCGCGGCCAGGCGGTCGAGCAGCTCGTTCAGGTCGGCGCTCTTGGCCGGCATTTCTTCCTCGCCGCGGATCTCGGTGTCCACCGGCAGCAGGTAGTTGCGGCCTTTGACCTGAACGCCGTGGCCGGCGTAGAAAACCAGACGCACGGTGGCCGAGCGCGCGGCGATCGAGAACTGACGGAAGGTCTCGATCATGTCGCGCAG
>JANNJX010000410.1:0-6168 GCA_031396005.1 Burkholderiales bacterium | reverse complement strand
GCCCGATGCGGCGCTGTTCGTCGGCTCGGGCAAGGCCGACGAGATCAAGGCCGCCGTGCAGACGCACCAAGCCCAGGGTGTGATCTTCGACCAGACCTTGTCGCCGGCGCAGCAGCGCAACCTCGAACAGCACCTCGGTGTACCGGTCGCGGACCGCACGGCGCTGATCCTCGACATCTTCGCCGCCCGTGCGCAAAGCCATGAAGGCAAGTTGCAGGTGGAACTGGCGCGTTTGCAGTACCAGTCCACGCGCTTGGTCAGACGCTGGACGCACCTGGAGCGCCAGAGCGGCGGCATCGGCCTGCGCGGCGGCCCGGGCGAGGCGCAGATCGAGCTCGACCGGCGCATGATCGGCGAGCGCATCAAGACCGTGAAGTCGCGCCTGGAGAAGGTCAAGAAGCAGCACCAGACGCAGCGCCGGGCGCGCGAGAAGAGCGGCGCATTGCGCGTCTCGCTGGTCGGCTACACCAACGCCGGCAAGTCGTCGTTGTTCAACGCGCTGACCAAGGCGCGCACGCTCGCTGCGGACCAGCTCTTCGCCACACTCGACACGACGACGCGGCAGATGTGGCTGGCCGAGGCCGGGCGCTCGGTGGTCTTGTCCGACACCGTCGGCTTTATCCGCGACCTGCCGCACAAGCTGGTCGAGGCCTTTCGCGCCACGCTCTACGAAGCCACCGAGGCCGATGTGCTGCTGCACGTGGTCGATGCGGCCAGCCCGCTGGCTGCTGAGCAGATGGCCGAGGTCGAGCGCGTGTTGGAAGAGATCGGCGCCGAGCGCATCCCGCAGATCCTCGTCTTCAACAAGCTCGACCTGATCGAGCCGGGCGCCCAGCCGCGCGTGCTGGCCGACGCGATCGAGCGCGCACCGGGTGTCGTCACGCCGCGCGTTTTCGCGAGCGCCAAGGACGGCCGCGGCCTCGATCTGCTGCGCCAATATGTCGCCGAGCGGCTGGCCCCGCGCTTGAACGGCGCCGCATTGCCTACACTTTCTACCTTGCCTGTTCAACACCCACAAGACCCGGTACACGGAGCCGCATGACCCCGCGATATCAAATAGCCGACGCATCTTCACCGCTGGTCGTGCCGCTGGCGCAACGCCTCGCCGCTGTCGGTCGCGCTGCGCGCGCCTTGCTGGCAGGAGCTCTGCCGATGTTCAACAAGGGTGACGGACCGCCCGATCTGGACGAGCTGTGGCGCGACTTCAACCGCAAGCTGTCCGGGCTGTTCGGCGGCAAGGGTGGTGGCGGCAACCAGCGCCCGCCGCAGGGCGGCGGCAACGGCGGCGGTGGAGGCGGTGGCAATTTCCAGCCCGACATGAAGAGCGCCGGCATCGGCATGGGCCTGATCGCCGGCATCGCGCTGCTGGTCTGGCTCGGCAGCGGCGTCTTCATCGTCCAGGAAGGCCAGCAAGCGGTGGTCACCACTTTCGGCCGCTTCGCCAACACGCGCGAAGCCGGCATCCAGTTCCGCTGGCCGTACCCGTTCCAGGGTCACGAGACGGTGTCGGTGACGCAGCTGCAGTCGGTCGAGGTCGGCCGCAATTCGGTGACTCAAGCCACCGGTCTGCGCGATTCGTCGATGCTGACGCAAGACGAGAACATCATCGACATCCGCTTCACCGTGCAGTACCGGCGCGCCAACGCGCGCGCCTACCTGTTCGAGAATTTCCGGCCCGACGACGCCGTTCGCCAGGCCGCCGAGACGGCAGTGCGCGAGGTCGTCGGCCGCACCAACGTCGATGCCGTGCTCTACGAGCAGCGCGCGGCGCTGTCGACCGGTCTGGTGAAGTCGATCCAGGATCAGTTGAACCGCCTGAACTCCGGCATCCTGGTGGACAACGTCAACGTGCAGAGCGTGCAGGTGCCAGAGCAGGTGCAGGCTGCGTTCGACGATGCCTTCAAGGCCGGCGCCGACCGCGACCGGCTGAAGAACGAAGGCCAGGCGTATGCGGCCAACGAGATCCCGAAGGCGCAGGGCACGGCGTCGCGCCTGCGCCAGGAGGCCGAAGCGCACCGCGCCACGGTCACCGCGCAGGCCGAGGGCGATGGGCAACGCTTTCGCTCGGTGCTGACCGAGTACCAGAAGGCGCCGGCGGTGACGCGCGACCGCCTGTACCTCGAAACCATGCAGTCGGTGTACTCGAACGTCAGCAAGGTCATGGTCGAGAGCCGCAGCGGCTCGAACCTGCTGTACCTGCCGCTCGACCGGCTGTTGCAGCAAGCCGGCGTGCCGGCAGCGGCCACACCTGCACCCGCCACGCCGGCATCGGACCCGGTGGCCGGCGCCGACCCCCGCACGCGCGAAGGCGCTCGCTCGCGCGAACGCGAGAGCCGCTGAAAGAACAATGACATGAGCCGCATCGGATTTTTTGCCGTCACCGCGATCCTCGCGCTGATGGTGGCTGCTTCCACCTTGTTCGTCGTCGACCAGCGCCAGATCGCCGTGGTCTACGCCCTCGGCGAGATCAAGGAAGTGATCAGCGAGCCTGGCCTGAAGATGAAGCTGCCGCCGCCGTTCCAGAACGTCGTCTTTCTCGACCGCCGCATCCAGACGCTGGACAGCCCGGAAACCGCGGCCATCTTCACCGCCGAGAAGAAGAGCCTGGTCGTCGACTGGCTGGTCAAGTGGCGCATCATCGATTCGCGCCAGTTCATCCGCACCGTCGGCACCGACTTCCGCCTGCTCGAGACGCGCCTGTCGCCGGTGGTGCAGGCGGCCTTCAACGAGGAAGTGACCAAGCGCAACGTCAGCGATCTGCTGGCCAAGGAGCGCGAGTCGGTGATGAACGACGTCAAGTCGCGCATCCTCGACGAGGCCAAGGCCTTCGGCATCGAGATCGTCGACGTGCGCATCAAGCGCGTCGATTTCGTCGCCGCGATTTCGGACGCGGTGTATCGCCGCATGCAGTCGGAACGCCAGCAGGTGGCCAACGAATTGCGCTCGACCGGCGCCGCCGACGCCGAGAAGATCCGCGCCGACGCCGACCGCCAGCGCAGCGTCATCGTCGCCGAGGCTTATCGCGACGCGCAAAAGATCAAGGGCGAGGGCGATGCCAAGGCCTCGGCGCTGTACGCCGACGCCTTCGGCGCTGTACGCCGACGCCTTCGGCCGCGACCCGCAATTCGCGCAGTTCTATCGCAGCCTCGAAGCGTATCGGGCGAGCTTTCGCAACAAGAGCGACATCATGGTGCTTGACCCGAGCAGCGACTTCTTCCGCACCATGCGCAGCGGCGCGTCCGACGCGCCGGCAGCGCCCGCGCCCGCACGCAGGTGAGTGACGTGACGGGCGAAACGCTCGTCACTGCGCTGGCGTTGTTGTTGATTGCCGAAGGGGTGCTGCCGTTGTTGTCGCCGCGGTCTTGGAGAGAGGCTTTCACCCGATTGCTGCAACTGCACGATGGCCAACTGCGCTTCTTCGGCTTGATCGCCGTCGCGCTCGGTGTGCTGCTGATCCTGCTATAGCCGCAGGCCAGCGCCGGGCCGCTCCCAAGCGTCGAGCGCAGCGTGCGAGGGCCGTCATGTCGCGCCCATACAATGTCGTTTTCAACAACGGCGAGTTTTCGAGCCCATGACGCGAGCCTGGCTGCTGCCTGAGCAAATCGCCGATGTGCTGCCGAGCCAGGCACGGCGCGTCGAGGAATTGCGGCGCACGTTGATCGATCGCGCGCGCGGCTACGGCTACGAGCTGGTGCAGCCGCCGCTCGTAGAGCACCTCGAGTCGCTGCTCACCGGTACCGGCGCCGCGCTAGACCTGAAGACCTTCAAGCTGGTCGATCAACTCTCCGGCCGAACGCTCGGCCTGCGCGCCGACACGACGCCGCAGGTGGCACGCATCGATGCGCATTTGTTGAATCGTGAAGGCGTGGCCCGGCTGGCTTATTGCGGGCCGGTGCTGCATGCGCGTGCCGACGGCGCGCTGGCCTCGCGCGAGTTGCTGCAGTTCGGCGCCGAGGTCTATGGCCACGCGGGACTGGAAGCCGATCTCGAAGTCATCGACCTGGCGCTCGATGCGTTGGGTGCTGCCGGCATCGCCAGCGTGATGCTCGACCTCGGTGATGCGCGCGTGCTGCGTGCGCTGCTGGGCGGTGCGGCACTCGACGGCGAGCGCTTGACCGAGGTGGCGCGCGCTCTGGCGAGCAAGGACGCGGCGGCGCTCGCGAGCCTGAGTCAGACGCTGCAACCCGACGCGCGCACCGGTCTGCAATCGCTGCTGCGCCTGTACGGCGGCAACGAGGTGCTTGATGTCGCCCGCGCCACATTGCCGGCGCGCGAGCCGATTCGCCGCGCGCTCGACGATCTGACCTGGCTGGCCGCCCATGTCGCGCGTGCGCACCCGCTGGTGCGCATCGGTTTCGATCTCGCCGACCTCTCGGGCTATGCCTACTACAGCGGCCCGCGCTTTTCGATCTACGCCGCGGGCAGCAATGCGGCCTTGGCGCGCGGTGGGCGTTATGACGAAGTCGGTGCGGTCTTCGGCCGCAACCGGCCGGCGGTGGGTTTCTCGCTCGACGTCAAGGAGCTCGCGTTGGCAGCACCGAGCAACGGCGCCCATGCCGCCGTGCGTGCGCCGTGGAGCCAATCGCCCGAGTTGCGCGCGGCCGTGCGCCGCCTGCGCGACGAAGGCCACACGGTGCTCTGCACGCTGCCCGGCCACGAGCAGGAAACGCAAGAGTACGCGTGCGATCGTGAACTGATCGAGGTCGCGGGGCAGTGGGTGCTGCGCGCCCTGTGACCGATTAGAAAGACGGGCAAGACACACCATGGAAGTTTCCTCCGCACGCGGCCGCAACGTCGTCGTCGTCGGCACGCAATGGGGCGACGAGGGCAAAGGCAAGATCGTCGACTGGCTGACCGACAACGCGCAGGGTGTCGTCCGTTTCCAGGGCGGCCACAACGCCGGCCACACGTTGGTCATCAAGGGTGTCAAAACCGCTCTGCAGTTGATCCCCAGCGGCATCATGCGCGACGCCGTGGCCTGCTACATCGGCAACGGCGTTGTCGTCGATCCGGCGCATCTGCTCAGTGAGATCGAGCGGCTGGAGAAGATGGGCCTCGAAGTGCGCTCGCGCCTGCGCATCAGCACGTCGTGCCCGCTGATCCTGCCGTTCCACGTCGAAGTCGACCGTGCGCGCGAAGCGCTGCGCGAAAGCAGCGGCAGCGGCAAGATCGGCACCACGGGCAAGGGCATCGGCCCAGCCTACGAAGACAAGGTGGCGCGACGCGCGCTGCGCATCGAAGACCTGGCGCACCCGACGCGCTTCAAAAACAAGCTCGAAATCCTGCTGACCTTGCACAACGAGGCATTGACGGGCCACCTGAAGGCCAAGGCGTTGCCGCTGCAGCCGATGCTCGACAACGCACTCTCGCTCGGCGAAAAACTCGCGCCGATGTTCGCCGACGTCGGCTACCAACTGCACCAGCGTCATGTCGCCGGCGACAACCTGCTCTTCGAAGGCGCGCAGGGCACGCTGCTCGACATCGACCAAGGCACCTACCCGTATGTCACGTCGAGCAACTGCGTCGCCGGCAACGCGGCAGCGGGTTCGGGCGTCGGACCGCAGATGCTGCACTACATCCTGGGCATTACCAAGGCCTACACGACGCGCGTCGGCAGCGGTCCGTTCCCGACCGAGCTCGACATCGACAAGGCCGGCAGCGTCGGTCACCACTTGTCGACAGTCGGGCAGGAGCGCGGCACCGTCACCGGCCGCGCGCGCCGTTGTGGCTGGTTCGACGCCGCGGCACTGAAGCGCTCGGTCATCATCAACGGCATCTCGGGCCTGTGCATCACCAAGCTCGACGTGCTCGACGGCCTGCCGGAGATCAAGGTCTGCACCGGCTACAAACAGAACGGCCGCGCGATCGATATCCTGCCGTCGGGCGCCGACGAAGTGGCCGCCTGCGAGCCGGTGTACGAGACGCTGCCCGGGTGGAGCGACACGACCGCCGGCCTGACCAACTGGGAACAGTTGCCGACCAACGCACGCCGCTACCTGGAGCGGCTCGAAGCGCTGACGGGCACCCCGGTGGACATGGTCTCCACCGGTCCCGACCGCGTGCACACGATCCTGCTGCGCCATCCCTTTCGCAAATAGGAAGTCCGCCCACCATGCTCACCGACGACGGCAAACAACTCTACGTCTCCTGGGACGAGTACCACATGCT
>JANNJX010000357.1:0-2758 GCA_031396005.1 Burkholderiales bacterium | reverse complement strand
CATTCAACAAGGAGACACATACATGACCCGTTCGCTGAAAATCCTCGCCGGCGCAGTGCTGGCGGCCTGGGGCTCGCTGGCGGCTGCGCAAGCGGTTGGCGTGAGCTGGTCCAACTTCCAGGAAGAGCGCTGGAAGACCGACGAGAAGGCGATCAAGGATCAGCTCACCAAGCTCGGCGGCTCGTACGTCAGCGCCGATGCCGGCGGCTCGCCCGAGAAGCAACTGGCCGACATCGACGGCCTGATCGCCAAGGGCGCCAAGGCGCTGATCATTCTGGCGATGGACAAGGACGCCATCATTCCGGCGCTGGCCAAGGCCAAGGCGAAGAACATCCCCGTCGTCGCGTATGACCGCCTGATCGAGGCGCCCGGCGTTTTCTACATCACCTTCGACAACAAGGAAGTCGGCCGCATGCAGGCGCGCGAGGTCCTCAAGGTCAAGCCCAAGGGCAACTACGTGATGATCAAGGGCTCGCCCACCGACCCCAACGCCGACTTCCTCCGTGCGGGACAGCAAGAGGTGCTGGCGGACGCGATCAAGAAGGGTGACATCAAGATCGTCGGCGAGGAGTACACCGACGGCTGGAAGCCCGAGAACGCGCAGAAGAACATGGAGCAGATCCTGACCAAGAACCAGAACAAGGTCGATGCGGTCGTGGCTTCCAACGACGGCATGGCCGGCGGGGTGGTGGCGGCGCTGTCGGCGCGTGGCTTGAAGGGCGTGCCGGTGTCGGGCCAGGACGGCGACGCCGCCGCGCTGAACCGCGTGGCCATGGGCTCGCAGACCGTGTCGGTGTGGAAGGATTCGCGCGACCTCGGCCGCGAAGCCGCCACCGCTGCGATGTCTCTGGCCAAGGGCCAGAAGGTAGCGGGTGCCAAGACCTGGGCCGAAGGCGCGAAGAAGGTGCCGATGGAGGCGATGTTCCTCAAGGCGGTGCCGGTGACCAAGGACAACCTCGACGCCGTCATCAAGGCCGGGCACATCGGCAAGGACGCGGCGTGCAAGGGCGTCGACAAGGCGGCGGCGCCGGCGGCGTGCAAGTAGCGAGTTGATCAACGGGCCGCGTGTTTGCGGCCCGGTTGCTCGGAGCCAGCCCATGCTCAACCAACTGCAGATCAGCGCGCTCGACCTTCGCCTGTCGATCATGGCCGGCGTGCTGGCGGTGATGGCGCTGGTGTTTCACGTCGCCACCGGCAACTTCCTGACGCCTGAGAACCTGTACAACATCGCGCAGCAGACCGCTGTGGTGGGCATCGTCGCCGCGGCCGTTGCGCTGATCATCGTCGCGCGTCAGATCGACCTGTCGGTGGGTTCGGTGATGGGCGTGGTCGGCGTGCTGATCGCGTTCCTGATGTACACGCACGACTGGCACTGGGTGCCGGCGTGCCTGGCTGGTTTGGCGGTGGCGCTGGTGATCGCGCTCTACCAGGGCTGGCTGACGGCTTATCTGGGCGTGCCATCGTTCGTCGTCACGCTCGGCGGCCTGATGTCGTTTCGCGGCGCGGCGTTTCTCGTCGCCGACGGCAAGACGCAGCCGATCACCGATTCAACGTTCCTGCTCTTCGGCGGCGGCCTCGACGGCTCGCTCGGTGCGACGTGGAGTTGGGCGCTCGCTGGCGTGCTGGCCGCGCTGTTGCTGTGGAACACGGTGAGCCGGCGGCGCAATGCGGTGGCGCACGGCTTCCCGCAGCGGCCGGTGTGGTTCGACATCGCCGCCACCGGCTTTTTCATCCTCGTCCTGCTCGCCTTCGTCGCCACGATGAACGCCTACGTGCTGTCCGACAAGGGCGCGGGGCAGGGCATTCCGATCCCCGTGCTGATCTGGGCGCTGGTGGTGATGGCCATGGCCTTCATCGTCAATCGCACGCGCTTCGGGCGCTACGTCTATGCCATCGGCGGCAACCCGGAGGCGGCTCTGCTGGTCGGCATTCCCGTGAAGCGCGTGATGTTGAAACTCTTCCTGCTGCTCGCGGTGCTGGTGACGATCGCGGCGATCGTCTCCGTGTCGCGGCTGAACGCGGGCACCAATTCGCTCGGCACGAACATGGAGCTGTACGTCATCGCCGCGGCCGTGATCGGCGGCGTGGCGCTGTCTGGCGGCAGCGGCACGGTGCTCGGCTCGGTGCTCGGCGCGCTGATCATCCAGTTTCTGGAGAGCGGCCTGTTGCTGATGGACGTGAGCATCGGCTGGCGCATGGTCATCATCGGCCAGGTGCTGATCGTGGCGGTGGTGTTCGATGTGCTGTACCGGCGCGCTACCGGGGAGCGCATGTCATGAGCATTCCAGGCTCGGCCCCGTTGATCGAGATGCGCGGCATCCACAAGGCCTTCGGCGGCGTGCGCGCAGTCGAGGACGTGAGCCTGTCGGTGCATGCCGGCGAAGTGGTGGCGCTGCTCGGCCACAACGGCGCCGGCAAATCGACGCTGATGAAGATGCTCGCCGGGGCGTATCCGATCGACTCCGGCGAGGTTCGCTTGAGCGGCCAGGTGGCCAAGATCGCCAACCCCGCCGACTCGCAGCACCTGGGCATCGAGACGATCTACCAGACACTCGCATTGGCCGACAACCTCGACGCCGTCGCCAACCTGTTCCTCGGCCGCGAGCTGATGACGCGCTGGGGCACGCTCGACGACTACGCGATGGAGAAGGCCGCGCGCGACGTCTTCCATCGCCTGAACCCGAACTTCAAGAACATCCGCGTGCCGGTGCGCTCGCTGTCCGGCGGGCAGCGCCAGGTGGTGGCGATCTCGCGCGCG
>JANNJX010000333.1:0-1998 GCA_031396005.1 Burkholderiales bacterium | reverse complement strand
AACAGATCGTGAAAAGCGGCGCGCGCCAGATGGACGCACGGCGTGATTGTCGCTTCTTCAACAGCCGATGAGGTGTCTGCGCTGAAGCTGCGGCCGATTGCTCAGACCTGCATGTTCATGATGTCCGTGTACGCGCGCACGAACTGGTTGCGCACCGCCATCGTCGCCTGAAAACCGATCTGCGCTTTCTGCATCGCCACCATCGTTTGCTCGAGGCTGACGGTCGGGTTGTCCATTTGCAGTTCGCGTTGCAGGCCTTGCGCTTCCATCTGCTGCGCGCTGACGGACTTCAGCGCCTGAGTCATCGCGGTCGCAAAGCCGCCGTCGACACCCGCCGCCTTCTTGATCGATAGCGGCTGACCATCCACACCCAGGCCTGCGCGGGCCACGGCCTGCGCGAAGTTGAACGGTTTCAATCCGCCGATCGCATCCATCTGTGATTCCTGTCACGCCGGGCAAACCAGGCGATGGCGGCACTGTAGGTTGTCACGCAGTCCCGCAACGATTCGAAGTGGGCGTCGTTTGGCCGACTGTTCGCACTCTAGCTTTCGTCCGTCGCGCCGAACAATGGCCGCCAACATGAACACCACCGCCGTTGCCCACGTTGGAACCCCCGCCACACCGCCGAGCGGCGACAACGGGGCGATGTCGCGTCTGGCCGCCCTGCCCGCCGCGGCGAAGATGAAGCTCGGCCTCGGTGCTGCCGGTTTGATCGCCGTGCTCGCCGCGCTGTCGATGTGGAGCGCGCGCGGCGACTACAAGGTGCTGTACGCGAACCTGAACGAAAAGGACGGCGGCGCGATCATTGCGCAGTTGTCGCAGATGAACATCGCGTACCGCCACGCCGACGGCGGCAACGCGATCCTGGTGCCGTCGTCGCAAGTGCACGACGCGCGCTTGAAGCTGGCCTCGGCCGGCCTGCCCAAAGGCAGCGTGATCGGCTTCGAGCTGATGGACAACGCCAAGTTCGGGCAAACACAGTTTCAGGAGCGCCTGACGTTTCAGCGCGGTCTCGAAGGCGAACTCACCCGGTCGATCCTGGCGCTGGGCGCCGTGCAGGCGGCGCGCGTGCACCTGGCGCTGCCGCAGCAGAACGGTTTCTTTCGCGAGCAGCAGAAGCCGAGCGCGTCGGTGCTGGTGACGCTGCACCCGGGCCGCGCGCTCGACCGCACGCAGATCGCCGGCATCGTGCACCTCGTCTCGTCGTCGGTGCCGGAGATGACGACCAAGGCCGTCAGCGTGATCGACCAGAGCGGCTCGCTGCTCTCCGCCTCCGCCGACGGCGGGAGCGGGCAAGGCCTGGACGCGCAGCAATTGCAGTACGTGCAGCAGATCGAGCAGAGCTACCACAAGCGCGTCATCGACATCCTGGAGCCGATCGTCGGCCGCGACAACCTGCGCGCGACGATCGCCGCCGAAGTCGACTTCTCGCAGACGGAGTCGACCGCCGAGGAGTTCAAGCCCAATCAGGGCAACGCGCCGGCCGCCGTGCGCAGCATGCAAGTCAGCGACTCGGGCAGCGGCGCGCAGAGCGTGCCGTCCGGAGTCCCGGGCGCGGCGAGCAATCAGCCGCCAGTGCCGGCCACGGCGCCGATCAACGGCGCCGCATCGCCGCTGCAAGCGTCGCAAGGCGGCGCGTCCGGCGGCGCTTCGAAGCGCGATGCCGTCACCAACTACGAAGTCGACAAGACGGTGCGCGTGACGCGCAACGCCACCGGCAACGTCAAACGATTGAACGCTGCGGTGGTCGTCAACCACCGCATGACGACGGCCGCCAACGGCAAGACCAACAGCGCCCCGCTGTCCAACGACGAGGTCGAGAAGCTGACGTCGCTGGTGCAGGAAGCGATCGGTTTTTCGAAGGAGCGCGGCGACTCGGTCAAGCTGATCAACACGCCGTTCAAGGCCGACGCGATTCCCAAGGCGCAGGACGTGCCGGTGTGGAAGCAGGATTGGCTGATCGACCTCGTGCGCAGCGCCGGCACGCCGGCTGCCCTC
>JANNJX010000027.1:0-2223 GCA_031396005.1 Burkholderiales bacterium | reverse complement strand
TTCTTCCCCGGCATGGCGATTCACAGCCGCTGATCGAATGACGGCCGCGAACCTTCTCGATTTCGATCTCGAAGGGATGGCGGCCTTCTGCGACAGCCTGGGCGAAAAGCGCTTTCGCGCGACGCAGCTCTTTCGTTGGATCCATCAGAAGGGCGCCAGCGACTTTGCGCAGATGAGCGATCTGGCCAAGTCGCTGCGCAGCAAGCTGGCTGGTGCGGCGGCGATCACGCCGTTGCAAGTGATCTCCGAGCACACCTCGGCCGACGGCACGGTGAAGTGGCTGTTCGACGTTGGCGCCGGCAACGCGATCGAGACCGTGTTCATCCCGGAAGACGACCGCGGCACGCTGTGCATCTCGTCGCAGGCCGGCTGTGCGGTCGGTTGCCGCTTCTGCTCGACGGGGCATCAGGGCTTCTCGCGCAACCTCACCACCGGCGAGATCGTGGCGCAGTTGTGGCACGCAGAGCATGCGCTGCGCAAGCGCTTGAACAGCGAAGAGCGCGTCATCAGCAATGTCGTCATGATGGGAATGGGCGAACCGCTGCAAAACTACACGGCGCTCGTGCCGGCGCTGCGGATCATGCTCGACGACCACGGCTACGGCCTGTCGCGCCGCCGCGTCACCGTCAGCACCTCCGGCGTGGTGCCGATGATCGAGCGCCTGCGCGACGACTGCCCGGTTGCGCTGGCGGTGTCGCTGCACGCGCCCGACGACACGCTGCGCAACGACCTGGTGCCGATCAACCGCAAGTACCCGATCACTGAACTGCTCGCTGCCTGCAAGCGTTATCTCGACACGGCACCGCGCGACTTCATCACTTTCGAGTACTGCATGCTCGATGGCGTCAATGACAGCCAGGCGCACGCTGAAGCGCTGTCGCGGTTGCTGCAACGCGCCCAACTGCCTTGCAAGTTCAACCTGATCCCGTTCAACCCGTTTCCCGCGTCAGGCCTCGTGCGCTCACCGCGCGAGCGCGTGATCGCGTTTGCCAAGACGCTGCAAGGCGCAGGCTTCGTGACGACGATCCGCAAGACACGCGGCGACGACATCGACGCCGCCTGCGGCCAGCTCGCCGGCGAGGTGCAGGACCGCACGCGCGTGCATGAACGGCTGCGGCGCATCCCCGTGACCACGCAACCGGCGGCAAGCGCCTGAACTCATGCGACTGCTTCTTGCGTTGTTGACCGTGGCCCTGTTGGCCGGCGCCTGTGTGCAAACCGGCGGCACGCAGCGCAAGCCTGACTCCGATGCCGGCACGGCGACGGACCCGACCGACGTCGAAAAGCGCGCGGCGGTGCGCCTCGAATTGGCGGGCGGCTACTTCAGCCGCGGCCAGTTCCAAACGGCGCTCGACGAAATCAAGCTCGCCCTGGCTGCCAAACCCGACATGGGCGCGGCCTACAACATGCGCGGCCTGGTCTATGCGGCGATGGGCGAGGAGCGCCTGGCCGAAGACAGTTTCGAGCGCGCGATGTCGCTCAACCCGCGCGACGCCGACGCGATGCACAACCGGGCCTGGTTCAAGTGCCAGCGCGGCCAGTACGACGATGCCGACCGGCTGTTCGAGCAGGCGATTGCAACGCCGCAGTACCGCGACTTGGCGCGCTCGCTGATGGCGCAAGGCATCTGTAGCGCGCGCGCTGGCCGCATGGTGCCGGCCGAGCAGAAGCTGCTGCGCGCCTATGAGGTCGATCCGACCAACCCGACCACGGCCTACAACCTGGCCGACGTGCTCTACCGCCGCAGCGAACTCGAGCGCGCGCGCTTCTACGTGCGCCGCATCAACGACCGCGATGAGTTGTCGAACGCGCAGACGCTGTGGCTGGCGGCGCGCATCGAGAACCGGGCCGGCAACCGCAACGCCGTCGAGATCTTCGGCCGCCAGTTGCGCGCGCGCTTCCCGCAGTCGCCGGAGGCGCAGGCTTATGACAGTGGGCGATTCAATGAGTGATGCGATCGACGATGCCACGGTCATCGACAGCAGTGCGACAGCCGGCGCGATGCTCAAGACCGCGCGCGAGAAGCGCGGTCTGCACATCGCCGCGCTCGCAGCCTCGATCAAGGTGCCGCAGCGCAAGCTGGAAGCGCTGGAGAGCGACCGCTATGAAGAGCTGCTCGACCTGACCTTCACCCGCGCGCTGGCGCAGACGATCTGCCGCACCTTGAAGATCGATGCCCAGCCGGTGCTCGACCGGCTGCCGCAAGTGCCCGGCGCATCGCCC
>JANNJX010000297.1:0-4666 GCA_031396005.1 Burkholderiales bacterium | reverse complement strand
CGTCTTCGACAGCGTGCGCTGGAACGTCGACATGTCGGGCAGCTTCTCGAAGATCGAATCGGAAGAAGCGGCCTGGAACAGCGGCAAGGAGTACGAGCACGGCAACTCGGGCTACCGCCCGGGCATCAAGGGCGGCTACTTCCCGGTGCCGCCGGTCGACAGCTTCCAGGACATGCGCTCCGAGATGTGCCTGCTGCTGGAGCAGCTCGGCATCCCGGTCGAAGTGCATCACCATGAAGTCGCCACTGCGGGACAGATGGAGCTCGGCACCAAGTTCAGCACGCTGGTGCAGCGCGCCGACTGGCTGCAGTTGCAGAAGTACGTGATCCACAACGTCGCCCACGCCTACGGCAAGACCGCCACCTTCATGCCCAAGCCGATCGTCGGCGACAACGGCAGCGGCATGCACGTGCACCAAAGCGTGTGGAAGGACGGCAAGAATCTGTTTGCCGGCGACGGTTATGCGGGCTTGAGCGAGTTCGCGCTTTACTACATCGGCGGCATCATCAAGCACGCGCGTGCACTCAACGCCATCACGAATCCGGGCACCAACAGCTACAAGCGCCTGGTGCCGGGCTTCGAGGCGCCGGTGAAGCTGGCCTACTCGTCGAAGAACCGTTCGGCGTCGATCCGCATTCCGTACGTCGCCAACCCGAAGGGCCGCCGCATCGAAGCGCGCTTCCCCGATCCGCTGTGCAACCCGTACCTCGGTTTCTCGGCGCTGCTGATGGCCGGGCTGGATGGTGTGGAGAACAAGATCCACCCGGGCGAGGCGGCAACGAAGGATCTGTACCACCTGCCGCCGGAAGAAGACGCGAAGATCCCGACCGTCTGCCACAGCCTCGACCAGGCGCTCGACTATCTCGACAAGGGCCGCGCCTTCCTGACCAAGGGCGGCGTGTTCACCGATGCCTACATCGACGCTTATATCGAGTTGAAGATGCAGGAGGTGACGCGCTTTCGCATGACGACGCACCCGGTCGAGTTCGACATGTACTACTCGCTGTGATCCGAGCAGGCGGTCACGGAAACACGGAAAAGCAAAGGGCGGCGCGGGTCGCCCTTTTTCTTGCGTGCACCGCCCTGGGGGACAATGCGTTGCATGTCGATGCGCATCCTCGCCGCCGTGCTGCTTCTCAGCCCCTTGTCCAGCGCCTGGGCGCAAGGCGCCACGGTCTATCGCTGTGCCGGCCCGCCGGTGCTCTACACCAGCGAGATCTCCGACAAGGAAGCCAGGGAACGCGGCTGCCGCACGATCGAGAACGCGCCGATCACGGTGGTGTCGCCACCCAAGCGCGCACCGGTGCAGGCGGCCGCCAACGGCGCGCCGCGCGGCGAGGGCACCAAGGTCGATGGCAAGGAACAGCGCGCGCGCGACAGCGATGCGCGGGCCATCCTCGAAGCCGAACTGAAGCGCGAGGAAGAAGCGTTGGCGGCGTTGCAGAAGGAATTCAACAACGGCGAGCCCGACCGGCTCGGCAGCGAGCGCAACTACGTGCGCTACCAGGAGCGCGTCGAGGAGATGAAGAGCGCCCTCGCGCGCAAGCAGGCCGACCTGGCCGCGCTGCGGCGCGAACTCGCCAAGCTGCCGGCGCCGCAGTAGCGCCCGGAGTCAAGCGGCCGTGAGCGGCCGCACGCCGTCGCCCGCCGAGCCGCCGGCTCATGCCTGGCTGGCCTTCGACCTGTTGGCCACGCTGGTGGCCGTGGTTTCGCCCGGTGGCCGCGTGCTGCACGCCAACGCCAGTTTCGAGACCCTGCTCGGCGTGCCGCGCCGCGCGATGCTGTCCACGCTGCTCACCGATTGGCTGGCCGACCCGACCTCGATGCAGGAAACGCTCGCAGCCGTCACGGCCAACCGCATCGCCACCGGCCGCTTCGAAGCGGTGTTCAAAGGCCCCGGCGGCACGGCGCCCGAGTTGCTGCCGGTGCACGTGATCGTCAACCAGACCGACAGCACCGAGCGCGTGCTGATTGAAATGATCGAGATCGAGCAGCAGACCAAGCAAGACCGCGAGGAGCGCGCGGCCACGCAGGTCGAGGCCAACAAGGAGCTGGTGCGCAACCTGGCGCACGAGATCAAGAACCCGCTCGGCGGCATCCGTGGTGCCGCGCAGTTGCTGGAGATGGAGCTCGACGGCAAACGCGATCTCACCGAGTACACGCAGGTCATCATCGCCGAGGCCGACCGCCTGCAAGCCCTGGTCGATCGCCTGCTGGCGCCGCACCGCCATGCGCACGTGGTGGCCGACGTCAACATCCACGAGGTCTGCGAGCGCGTGCGCGCGCTGCTGGCGGCGGAGTACCCGCGCGGCATCGCCTTCAACCGCGACTACGACGTCTCGATCCCCGAGTTCCGCGGCGATCGCGAGCAGCTCATCCAGGCCACGCTGAACATCGCGCGCAACGCCTGCGAAGCCATGGCCGAGCGCATCGCCGCCGGCGACGCGGTGCTCGAGCTGCGCACGCGCATCGCGCGCCAACTCACCATCGGCAAGCAGCGTTGGCGACTGGCACTCGAATTGCATATAGAGGACAACGGGCCCGGTGTGCCCGAGTCGATCCGCGATCGCATCTTCTATCCATTGGTGACGGGGCGCGAGGGCGGATCGGGGCTCGGGCTCACGTTGGCGCAGACATTCGTGCAGCAACACCAGGGTACGATCGAATGCGACAGCGCACCGGGGCGCACTGTGTTCACTGTGTTGATACCGCTGCCCTGAGGATCGATCGCGCATGAAAGACATCTGGGTCGTCGACGACGATCAATCCATCCGTTTCGTGCTCGAACGTGCGCTGGCGCGCGAGCAGTTCGCGGTGCGCAGTTTCTCCAACGCGCGCGACGTGCTCGGCGCGCTGGCCGACGACGAGCCGCAGGTGTTGGTCAGCGACATCCGCATGCCCGGCGGCTCTGGCCTGGATCTGCTGGCCAAGATCAAGGCGCAGCACCCAGGACTGCCGGTGATCGTGATGACCGCGTACTCCGATCTCGACAGCGCCGTCAGCGCGTTCCAGGGCGGCGCGTTCGAGTACCTGGCCAAACCGTTCGATGTGCCCAAGGCAGTCGAGCTGATCCGCCGCGCCGTCGAAGAAAGCCTGCGCGAAGCGGTGGCGGCCGATCGCCTGGCCGATACGCCCGAGATCCTCGGCCAAGCGCCGGCGATGCAGGACCTGTTCCGCGCCATCGGCCGCCTGTCGCAAAGCCAGGTCACGGTGCTCGTCACCGGCGAGAGCGGCAGTGGTAAGGAGCTGGTGGCGCAAGCACTGCACAAGCACAGCCCGCGCGCCAACGGCCCGTTCGTCGCCATCAACACCGCGGCGATTCCGAAGGACCTGCTCGAGAGCGAACTCTTCGGCCACGAGCGCGGCGCTTTCACCGGCGCGCAGACGATGCGCCGCGGCCGCTTCGAACAAGGCGAGGGTGGCACGTTGTTCCTCGACGAGATCGGAGACATGCCGTTCGATCTGCAGACGCGTCTGCTGCGCGTCTTGTCCGACGGCCAGTTCTACCGCGTCGGTGGCCATCAACCGTTGAAAGCCAACGTGCGCGTGATCGCGGCCACGCACCAGAACCTCGAGCAACGCGTGCGCGACGGCGTGTTCCGTGAAGACCTGTTCCACCGCCTGAACGTGATCCGCCTGCGCCTGCCGCCGCTGCGCGAGCGGCGCGACGACATCGCGCTGCTGACGCGGCAGTTCCTGCAGAAGAGCGCGAAAGAACTCGGCGTCGAAGCCAAGCGCCTGGCCGAGAGCGCGCAGGCGCGCATCACGTCATTCGACTTTCCCGGCAACGTGCGCCAGCTGGAGAACCTGTGTCACTGGCTGACGGTGATGGCGCCGACGCAGCTGATCGAAGTCAAGGACCTGCCGCCGGAGTTGACGCAGGCCGAAGCGCCCATCGCCGTCGAGGCGCCTGGTGCTGCGCGCAGCGCCGGTGAGCCGGCTGTTGCTGCGCCCGCCGCAGCACCGGCGCAAGCCGGCGGCGGCTGGCTCGCAGACCTCGAGCGCGAAGCGCGCACGCTGCTCGATGCCGGCGCGCCCGAAGTCTGGGAGACGCTGACGCGCCGCTTCGAAGCGCAGTTGATCGTCACCGCGCTGTCGACGACGCGCGGCCGCCGCATCGAAGCAGCGCAGCGCCTGGGTATCGGCCGCAACACGATCACGCGCAAGATCCAGGAACTGGGTCTCGACGACTGATCGCACAAAGCAGACTTTGGATTCGGCAACAGCCGGCAAACGCGACCGCGTAAGAACCCTACTCGAGCCGCACCCAGACCGGCGCGTGATCGCTCGGCCGCTCGTTCTTGCGCGGCAGCTTGTCGATAACGCATTCGCGCACTGAGTCTTTCAGCGCCTCGCTGACCAGGATGATGTCGATGCGCAGGCCCTGGTTCTTGCGGAAGGCGAGGTTGCGGTAGTCCCACCACGACCATGACTTCGGCGGCTGATCGAAGAGGCGAAACGAATCGACCAGGCCGAGCCCGCAGAGGTGCTGAAAGTGGCCGCGCTCTTCGGGCGTGCAATGAATCTGCCCGGCCCAAGCCACAGGGTCGTACACATCACGATCCTCGGGCGCGATGTTGAAGTCGCCCATCAGCACCAGCTTCGGATGCGCGGCGAGTTCTTCGCGCAGCCAGTCGCGCAAGCCACGCAGCCACTGCATCTTGTA
>JANNJX010000288.1:0-2352 GCA_031396005.1 Burkholderiales bacterium | reverse complement strand
GCAAGTGGAGCTTTGCCCACCTGCCCGTGGTGCCGCCGCACTTCGACCTGGCGCCGATCGAGCGCGGCAAGACGCGCCTGAACGCCGCCGGCAAACGGATCCAGGTCCGCCGCTCGGGCGTGCACGGCAAGGGCGTCTATGCGCTGCAGGCGTTGAAGAAGGGCGAGACGCTGATCGAGTACATCGGCGAGCGCATCACCTGGAAGCAGGCCTTGAAGCGCCACCCCAGCAACCCGGACGATCCGAACCACACCTTCTTTTTCCACCTCGACGACAAGAATGTCATCGACGCCGGCGTCGGCGGCAACGCGGCGCGCTGGATCAACCACGCCTGCAAGCCCAACTGCGAGGCCGATGAAACGCAAGGCCGCGTCTTCATCAAGGCGCTGCGCAAGATCGAACCCGGCGAGGAGCTGTTCTACGACTACGGCCTGACCATCGACGACCGCTACACGAAGAAGCTGAAGGCGGAGTACGCCTGCCGCTGCGGCGCCAAGAAGTGTCGCGGCACGATGCTCGCGCCGAAATGATGAGGCCGCCGCGAGCGCCGCGAAAGTGATCCTCATGCCTGCGGACGCCGTCGCCCCGTCGCACCTGCACTGGCAGGCCGACGCGCTCTGGCAACAGCTCGAGCCGCAACTGCCCGGCCTGTCGGTCGAGGTGCTGGCCCGCACCGAGTCGACCAACAGCGTGCTGCTTGAGCGCGCGCGCGTGGGCGGCGGCGGTCGGCACGATGCGCCGCTGACCACGCCGGGCGATCTCGAAGCGGTGCGCCGCCGCGGCTCGGCGGCCGACGGCGCCGGCGGCCATTTCGGCCGCCGCACCGGCGACACGCAACCCTGCCTGCTGGTGGCCGAGCAGCAGACGATCGGCCGCGGGCGCAACGGCCGCGCATGGCACTCCGCCGCCGGCGCCTCGCTGACCTTCTCCATCGGCCTGCCGCTGTCGCCGCGCGATTGGTGCGGCCTGTCGCTGGCCGTCGGCGTGGCCCTGGCCGACGCGCTGGACCCGCCCGAGCCCGGCCGCGCCGCGCCGCGCATCGCCCTCAAATGGCCGAACGACCTGTGGCTGTTCGAAGGCCCGGGCCGCGGCCGCAAGCTGGGCGGCGTGCTGATCGAAACCGTGGCCGTCGGCCCGCGCCGCATGGCCGTCATCGGCGTCGGCCTGAACGTGCAGGAGCTGCCCGAGCGGCGCGCGTTGAGCGACTTGGCCGACCTGGCCCATGGTTTTGCCAGCCTGCGCGAGATCGACGGGCAGGCCAGCGCGCCTTCGGTGCTGCACCGCGTGGCGCTGCCGCTGGTGCGCGCCATCCTGCAGTTCGAGCGTGAAGGCTTTGCCGGCTTGGCCCGCGCCTATGCGCCGCGCGACCTGCTGCAAGGCCAGCCGGTGCGCGTGCTCGGCCCGCGCGGCGACAGCGTGGTCGAGGGCGTGGCCGACGCTATCGCCGCCAACGGCGCTTTGCGCGTGCGCGACGGCGCCGGCACCGTGCACGACATCTCCAGCGGCGAAGTCAGCGTCCGGCTGCCCGCATCGGCGCCTGCGCAGGGCCTTGCGGCGGGCGGTTGATGCGCCTGCTGCGCTGGTTCGTCGTCGCCGCGTTGCTGGCCAACATCGGCTACGCCGCGTGGCGCGCGGGCGCGCTCGCCGCGGTCGGCCTGGCGCCCGCCAGCGAGCGCGACCCAGGCCGCATCGAGCAGCAGATCCGGCCGACGCTGCTGCGCGTGCTGACGCCGCAAGCCGCGGCCGCGGCAGCCACCGCCGGCGCAGAGGCGGCCAGCGCGGCGCCCCTCGTCGGGCCGCCGCTGCCGGCACCGGCAGCGTCACCGGCCAGCGCTGTCGGCAACACGGCCGGGGCCAGCGCGCCGTTGGCCTGCCTCGAGATCGGCCCGTTCGACAACGCCGCCGCCGTCGATGGCGCGGAGCGGGCGCTGGCCGCCGTGCTGCCCGATCGGCCGTGGGTGCGCGAGCAACGCCCGGCCGGCGCGTTGTACGTCGTCTTCGTCGGCCCGATCCTGAGCCGCGACGCGGCACGTCAGCGGCGCGAAGAGCTGGTCAAGCTGAAGATGAGTTTCGAGGCGGTCGAACTGCCGGGCGCCCCATCGATTGAAAAACAGGGCGGCTACTCGCTCAGCAGGCACGACCACGAAGCCGCGGCGCAGAGCGCGCTCGACGCCTTTCGCGAGCGCGGCCTGCGCAACGCGCGCGTGGCGCTCTTGCGCGAGAGCGGCTCGCTGCGCACGTGGCTGCGCCTGGACAACCTGCGCGGCGCAGCGGCCGACGCGGTGCAAGGCCTGACGGCGGACAAGCTCGGCGGGCAGGCAGCGTCGGCTTGCGTGTTCGGCAGCGTGATGT
>JANNJX010000284.1:0-2425 GCA_031396005.1 Burkholderiales bacterium | reverse complement strand
CGATGTCAAGCTGGTCAAGAAGACGCGCCTGCTGACGCTCGACGAGATGCGCGCCACGCCGGCCCTGGCAGACATGCGCACGCTGCAACGCGGCAACCGGCTGTCGATCACGCCGGTGACGGCGGCCGAATGGCGTGCGGTCACCAAGCTCTTGAGCTAGCCGTCATCGACCCGCTGTTCTTTGTCGAACTTGTGCTGATGGGCACCGTCACCGGCTTCCTCGCTGGGTTGCTCGGCATCGGCGGCGGCATGATCCAGGTGCCGTTCCTGACGGCGATGCTGGCGCAGCACGGCGTTGCCGGCGAGCTGTCGATCAAGATGGCGATCGCCACCGCGATGGCCACCATCGTCTTCACGTCGCTGGCCAGCGTGCGCGCGCACCACCAGCGCGGGGCGGTGCGCTGGGACATCGTGCGCGCGATGTCGCCCGGCATCGTCGGCGGCGGCCTTGTTGCGGGCGCCGGCCTGTTCGCGCTGATCAAAGGCCCCGCGCTCGGCATCGTCTTCGCCCTGTTCGTCGGCTACTCGGCGACGCAGATGCTCATCAACCGCAAGCCGCGCGCCACGCGCGTTTTGCCGCCGCCGTCGGCGCAGGCCGCGGTGGGTGGCGGCATCGGCCTGCTGTCGGGTCTGGTCGGCGCCGGCGGCGCCTTCATGACGGTGCCGTTCATGCTGTGGTGCAACGTGGCGCTGCACAGCGCCGTCGGCACCGCTGCGGCGCTGGGCTTTCCGATCGCGCTGGCGAGCACGCTCGGCTACGTCATCGGCGGCTGGTCGCTGCCGCCGTCGATTGCCGGCGCCTTCGGCTACCTCTATCTGCCGGCGCTGGCCATTGTGGCTGCCGCCAGCGTGGTGATGGCGCCGCTCGGCGCACGGGCCGCTCATGCGATGGACGTGCAAGCGTTTCGCCGCGTCTTCGCCGTGCTGCTGTACGGCGTGGCCGGCTATATGGCGTGGCGCGCGTTCGGTTGACGGGGTAGCGCATTCATGGATGCGGCTGGCGGCCGCGCGCGCTACTGTGCGCATTTTCTTCGCCAAGGAACGAGCCCATGAAATCTGCTGCCCTGCTTTGCCGATTTGCCTCGGGCCTGATGGCATCGCTGCTGTCGATGACGGTTGCGGCGGCCGACTATCCCACCCCGCAATCCGCAACCTGGATTGCTCGCGACTTCAAGTTTCAGAGCGGCGAGACGATGGCCGAGATGCGCATCCGCTACACCACCGTCGGCGCCGCCACGGGCGAGCCGGTGCTGGTGCTGCACGGCACTACGGGATCGGCGGCGAGCATGCTGACGCCGGCGTTCGCCGGCGAGTTGTTCGGCGCCGGCCAGCCGCTCGACGCGACGAAGTACTTCATCATCCTGCCCGACGCGATCGGCCACGGCGGCACGTCGAAACCCTCCGACAGCCTGCGCGCCAAGTTCCCGCGCTACAACTACGAAGACATGGTGGCGGCGCAGCACCGCCTCGTCACCGAAGGCTTGGGGCTGAAACATGTGCGCCTGGTGATGGGCAACTCGATGGGCGGCATGCACACTTGGTTGTGGGGCGCGAACCACCCAGACTTCATGGACGCACTGGCGCCGATGGCCTCGCAGCCGACCGAGATGGCCAGCCGCAACTGGATGCTGCGCCGGCTGATCACCGACTCGATCCGCAACGATCCGGAGTGGAACGGCGGCAACTACACCACGCAGCCGAAGTCGGCGCGCTTTGCCAGCGTGTTCTTCGGCATCGCCACCAACGGCGGCACGCTGGCGTTGCAGAAGGCCGCGCCTACGCGCGCGCTGGCCGACAAGCTCGTTGACGACCGACTCGCCGCACCGTTCACCGCCGATGCCAACGACGTGCTCTACCAGTGGGACTCGTCACGCGACTACAACGTGGCGCCGAAGCTGGATCGCATCAAGGCCGCGCTGCTCGTCATCAATGCCGCCGACGACGAACGCAACCCGCCGGAGACCGGTTTGATGGAGCGCGAGTTGAAGCGCGTGCCGGGTGCGAAGCTGCACCTGATTCCCGCCAGCGACGACACCAGCGGGCACGGCACGACCGGGCGTGCGAAGTTCTATGCGGAGCCGTTGAAGCAGTTGCTGCAGAGCGCGCCGAAGCGCTGACCCTTCATCACTGCGCGAGGATCTGCCCGCCGCCGTAGCTGCTCTGCTGCGGCGCCTGCCCACCGCGTGTCACCTTGACGGCGCAGTACTTGAACTCTGGAATTTTCGCGAACGGGTCGAGCGCCGCGTTGGTCAGCGTGTTGATCGCCGCCTCGTAATAGCAGAAGGGCACGAAGACCGCACCGCGCGGCATGCCGTCGTCGGCGCGCGCGTACAGGCACACGGTGCCGCGACGCGAGGCGATCGTCACCAGGTCACCGGGCTGCGCACCGAGCGCATCGAGGTCGAGTGGGTGCACCAGCGCGGTC
>JANNJX010000273.1:0-2385 GCA_031396005.1 Burkholderiales bacterium | reverse complement strand
GAGCCGGTAGCCGACCTCGACGGCATGCTGGCGCAACTCGAACGCCGCTCGCCCGGCGACAGCGTGACGCTGACGGTGTGGCGCGGCGGGCAGACACGCAAGCAGACGGTGCTGCTGGCGGCGGGGGAGTGAAAGCAGTTCAATGGCGATACCCGCGCACCTCACCACTTTCTGGAACGCCTTCGCCAAGTTGATCGACGGCGTGGACGAAGCGCGCTTTTATGAGGCGTTCTTCTTCGGCGACAACGAGGAACTGGCCAAAGAACTGAGCGAGCTGGTGCTACGGGGCACAAAGCGCGCAACGGCGGGCTCTGTCTGGTCCTTCGAAGCAAAAGGCAAGCAGCTCTCAGTGCCGGGCGACCTCAGCATCGTCACAAGCTGGTCAGGCCAGCCGCTGTGCATCATCGAGACTCAAGCGGTTGCTATCGTGCCTTTCAGTGAGGTCAGCTCCGAGTTCGCGGCCACTGAAGGCGAAGGGGACGGTTCTTTGTCGTTCTGGCAAGAAGCCCACAGACAGTACTTCACGCGAGAGTGCGCCAAAGCAGGCGTCGAGTTCTCCGAGAGCATGCTCATCGCCTGTGAGCGCTTCGAAATGGTGTACCAACCTTGAACCAGTGCCGTCGTCCAACCGGCGCAGCCAGGCGCGGCCTGGGGCTGTTCACACTACGCAGGCGGCTGCGGATTGCGCGCCAAATCGTAGAGGATCGCGGCGCTGGTGAGTCCGCCATCGACGACGAGCTCGTGCCCGGTGACGAAACGCGCGTCGTCGCTGGCCAGAAACGCGACCACATCGGCCACCTCGTCGGGCGCCCCGTAGCGGGCCATCGGCGTGGCGTTGACCACGGCGGCGCGCACCACCTCGTTGTGCAGCGCCGCGGTTTGCGGCGTTGCGATCGGCCCCGGCGACACCGCGTTGACGGTGATGCCATGCGGCGCCAGGTCGATGGCGCAACTTTTCATCAGGCCGACGACGCCGGCTTTCGACGACGAGTACGCAACGCGTCCCGACCAGACCTGCTGGCCCGAGATGCTGGCCATCAGCACGATGCGGCCATAGCGCTGCGCCACCATGTGCCGCGCCACCGCCTGCGTGGCCAGGTAGCTGCCGGTGAGGTTGATGCGCAGCACGCGCTGCCAGGCGTCGAACGGGTTGTCGAGCACCGAGCCCTGATAACTGATGCCGGCGCTGTTGACGAAGATGTGGATGCCGCCGCAATCGCCGGCGGCGCGGTCCACGGCCGCGCTCACGCTCTCGGGTTCGCCGACGTCCATCGTCGTCGTGCGCACGCGCTCGGCGCCGAACGTGGCGGCGAGTTCGGCCTGCGCTTGCGCCAGCGCCGCTGCGTTCAGGTCGGCGAGCACGACGACGCGCGCGCCGTCGGCGAGCAGGCGCCGCGCGCTGGCCAGGCCCAGGCCGCTCGCGCCGCCGGTGATGAAGGCCACGCGGCCGGCCAAACGCGGTGCTGAGATGGGGGCGGCGGTGGGCATCGGGCAATGCTATCGCCGCGCGTGGCGGCGAGGCAAAGGCAAATACCAAGACGCATCCGCCGGCGCGCCTTTACGATCGCACCTCGCATCACACAGGAGACAAGCATGCCCTTCACCGCTCCCGAATTTTCTCGTCGCGCATTGTTGCAAGCCGGCGCCGGCAGCGCCGCCCTCGGCGTGTTCTCAACAGCACTGCACGCGCAGGCCTCGTGGCCGAGCAAGCCGGTGATGATGATGGTGGGTTTTGGTCCTGGCGGCCAGACTGACTTTGCCGCGCGCTCGGTGTTCCAGAGCATGCAGACCACGCTCGGGCAACCGGTGGTGATCGAGAACAAGGCGGGCGCCAACGGCAACATCGGCGGCATGGAAGTGATGCGCTCACCGGCCGACGGCTACAAGCTGCTGGTCGCCAACGGTTCGATGACGCTGATCCCGCACACGGTGAGCACGCCGATGGCCGACCCGCTGCAATTCACCCCCATCGGCCTGATGCTGCAGAGCGCGCTCGTGCTCTGCGTCAACCCGAAGTTGCCAGTGAAGAACCTGACCGAGTTCGTCGCCTACGCCAAGGAGCAGGAAAAGGCCAAGGGCGGCATCGACTACGGCAGCTCGGGCCTGGGCAGCGTGACGCATGCGGCGATGGAGCTGTTCCGCGAGCGCATCGGCAAGCCGAAGATGAACCACGTGCCGTACAAAGGCAGCGCGCCGGCGATGCAGGATTTGATCGGCGGCCAGTTCGCGGCGATGTTCGATGCCTCGTCGGTCGTCGCGCCGTTCATCAAGTCGGGCCAGTTGCGCGGCGTGCTCGTCACCGGGCCCAAACGCGTGCCGGCGTTCCCCGACATTCCCACCGCCACCGAACTCGGCATGAAAGATTTCGAAGTGCTGTCTTTCATC
>JANNJX010000236.1:0-1860 GCA_031396005.1 Burkholderiales bacterium | reverse complement strand
GCGCTGCGATGGCTGCCGCCCATCGCGATCACGCTGCTGCACCACGGCCACGCGCTGCTGCTGCTGCTGGACAGCCTGCGCATCGAATCGCTGGTCGTGCCGCGAGCGTCAAGCTCCCCGGCGCCACGCCGGAGAAAAAAGTCAACACCAGCGCAAACCGCTGAACCGTCACCTTGAGGAGTGAATCCCTATGAAGATCGAAACGCTGGCCCGCCCGGGCCTGGTTGCCCTCGGCGTGGTGGGCATCGCCACGACGGCTCTGCTTGGTTTTGCCGCCGGCGTGGCGGTATCACGTGACCCAAAGGCCGTGCGCCGCACGGCACGCCGCGTGGCGGGGGCGGCCGCGGTGGCCCTTGAGCGCGCCACACTGCTGGCGGCGCAGGCTCGCGAGCACGTCGGCGACCTGTGGGCGCAGGCGCGTGACGCGGCGGTGGCCGATGTCGATGATGCGGACTTCGAGCGAACCGCGGCAGGTGCCTCGAACGCGTCGCGCGCTGCCGCCGCGGTTGACGCTGACGCAGCGCCAGCCAAGAAAGCGGTGCGCAAACGTGCGACCCGGGCACGAAAGGCCCGGACTGCCAGGCCAAGTTCATCCAAAGTCAAAAGCAGCGAGATCACCGATCAGGCCTGAGTGCCGGTGAAAGGCACCCGCTAAGTGCGGTGACGCACAGCTTGCGGTGAACAGGCGCACTAGGCTTTGCGTCAAGCCAAACCAGATGCAAAGGCCGCCCATGTTCGCTCCACAGAGTAGCCAAGCCGATCAGCAGCGAATCATCGAATTCCTGTCGCGGGAATCGCAGGTCCCGATCGATGAAGTGGCGCACCTCTACGAGGACGAGCTTGCCGAACTGAACATCGGTGCGCGCATCAAGAGCTTTGTGCCCATCTTCGCGATCCGCAACGTCCAGGAAACGCTTCGCAAGCGCCATCGCCAATGATGTTCCGCAGAGAGTTTGTCTTGGGGGCTGCCTGTGGGGCTGGCTCGCCGATGCTCGCGGCGTGCTCTGCTGGCGCCAGCCACGACGAGGCGGCCCGGATCCTGCGCCGCCCGGTTGCGGCGAGCGCGGGCGACAACACCATGCTGATGCGCGAACTGGTGCGCTACGCCACCCTGGCACCGTCGAGCCACAACACCCAGTGTTGGAAGTTCCGGCTGCGCGACCAAGGGCCGACGCGCTCGATCACTATCGAGCCGGACTTGGCGCGCCGCACGCCGGTGGTGGACCCGGACGACCATCACCTCTTCGTCTCGCTCGGCTGCGCCACCGAGAATCTGGTTCAGGCCGCGCTCGCCAATGGATTGCAGGGCGATGCACGCTTCGACCCGACAGGCGCCGGCGCCATCGCGGTCAGTCTGCAAGCGACGCAGGCGATCTCGTCGCCTCTGTTCCAGGCCATCTCCGAGCGGCAGTGCACGCGCGGTGACTACGACGGCCAGCCGCTGACCGCGCCGGAGTTGCGCTTGCTCGAACAAGCGGGCCCCGGCAACGGCGTGCGCGTGATGCTGCTGACCGAGCGCTTCAAATGGTGGAGCCGGCGGGAATCGAACCCGCGTCCGCAAGCCATCACCGGACAGTTCTACATGCGTAGTGCTCTGATTAGGTTCTCACCCCATCGCCGCGCAGGCACACGCTGCGGGAGGAGCCAGTCACCTAAATCTCGCTTTGAACCAAGTGACCCGATTCAAAGCCAGCCGATGTGAATGACCTCTCAGTCGTCGGTCTTGCGACCTTCAACCCGGCCCATCGGCCTGCCGTTGAGAGGCTCACCGGTTTTAAGCGGCGAGTGCGTACGTTTGATCGTTCGCAGTTACTTTGTTTCCAGTGGATTTACGAGCGAACTGGTGCTCGGCATGCCCTG
>JANNJX010000177.1:0-4137 GCA_031396005.1 Burkholderiales bacterium | reverse complement strand
CTGCCGCCGCCTTCGGTCATGCCGTAGAACTCGATCAGCGCGCCCGGCCAGCGCCGCAGCACCTCGGCCTTCAGCGCCGGCGCGAACGGCGCGCTTGTCGAGAACTTGTAGCGAAAGCTCGACAGGTCGTGGCGCTCGAACTCGGGCAGCGCGAGCAGGCGCTCGTACTGCACCGGCACCAGCATCGCGTGCGTGACGCGGTAGGTCTGCGCGAGATCCAGGTAGGCCCTGGCGTCGAACTTGGGCATCAGCACGACGCTGCCGCCGAAGGCCAGCGTCGGGAAGAACACCACCAGCGTGGTGTTCGAGTACAGCGGTGTCGCGAGCAGCGTCACGGTGTCGGCGCCGTAGCCGTAGCGCGCGGCACGCGCCGCGTAGGCCCAGCGCATCGCGTGCGACTGCACGATGCCCTTGGGCTCGCCGGTGGTGCCCGACGAGTAGATGACGTTGAACGCGGCCTCGGGGTCGATGGCCACCGCGCGCGGCGCTGCGCAACCGGCCAGCCAGTCGGCGAACGGGCGGCCGGCCGCCGAACCGTCGAGCGCGACGCGCGTCGGACGGGCGTCGCCGACGTCGACCTCGCTCGTGGTGAACAGCAGTTTCGCGTCGGCGTCGGCCAGCATGCGCTGCAGGCTCGCGGGCGTCGCGCCGGGTGCTAGCGGCGCCACCACCACGCCGGCGCGCAGGGCGCCGAGGAACACGCAGGCGTATTCGAGCGAGGAGGCCGCGCAGATCGCGATGGCATCGCCGGGCTCGACGCCGTCGCGCTGCAAGGCGGCGGCGATGCGGTCCATCTGCACGTCGAGCGAACCGTAGTCGAGTCGCCGCCCGCTCTCGATGAGCGCAGGCCGAGCCGGCGCCTGCTGCGCATGCAGACGGATGCGGCTGGCCATGTCCGCAAAGGCCGGTAGCGTGGCGGGATCGATCATCGTCGGGCCCTGGCTCAATAGCCCGCGCGGCGGTCGACCGCCCGCGGCTGCGGCAGCCCGTCGCGCGCACGCTGCAGCGCCTCCAGGCATTGCTGCGCGACCGTGTCGACGCTGGCCTGCGCGGCGACGTGAGGCGTTACAAGCACTTGGCGGTGCGACCAGACCCAGTGTTCGGGCTTGGGCGGCTCGCGCTCGAAGACGTCGAGTGCCGCGCCGGCCAGGTGGCCCTCTTCGAGCAGCGCGTGCAGGTCGGCTTCGACCAGATGCTCGCCGCGCCCGACGTTGACCAGGTAGGCGCCGCGCGGCAGCCGGCGCAGCGCGGCGGCATCGAGCAGGCCGCGCGTGTCGGCGGTCAGCGGCAGCGCGCAGACGAGGATGTCGCTGCGCGCGAGCAGCTGCGCCAGCCCTTCGGGCCCGCCGTAGACCGTGACGCCGGGTAGCGTTCGCGCACGCCGGGCCCAGCCCGCCACCTCGTAGCCCAGCGGCTCGAACGCGCGCGCGATCGCCTGCCCCACGGCACCGAAGCCGAGCACGCCGACGCGGCAGCGCGAAGCGGGCCGCACCGGGTGGCGCCGCCATTCGGCGCGCGCCTGCTGCTGCTCGTACAGCGGCAACTCGCGGCTGAAGCGCAGCGTGCAGGCGAGCACGTACTGGGCGATCTCGCGCGCCTGCCACGGGTCGACCACGCGCGTCACGGCCACGTGTTCCGGCACGTCCTCGACGAGCAGCTTCTCGGCGCCCGCGCCGACCGAGCACAGCACGCGCAGCCGCGGGTAGCGCGGCACGGTGCCCGGCTTCAGGCGCCAGGCCAGCACGGCCTCGACGCGGTCGGCGGGTGGGTCATCGGCCTCGCTCCACACGGTGACTTCGGGCGCCCGTGCGCGCAGCGCGTCGACGAAGGGCTGCGCAGGCAGCGGTGACGACAGCACCAGGATCGCCACGGCGCTTCAGGCGTCGTAGCCGGGCAGCCGGCGATCGAGGCGGCGCAGCAGCGCGGGCCACAGCAGGTTCGCGCCCTGGCCGTGCGTCACCTCGCGGCTTTGCTGCGGCATGCCGTCGACGATCGTCTGCGACACCTCGAGCAGCGCGCCGCCGCCGGCCTGCGCCAGCAGTTGGATGCGGCAAGCCGCATCGAGGATGTACATGCCCTGGAACGCCTCGGCGACGCTGCGCCCGCACGCGAGCAGCCCGTGGTTGCGCAGGATCATCAGGTTGCGCGTGCCGAGGTCGGCCACCAGCCGTGCGCGTTCGGCATCGCGCAGCGCCAGGCCCTCGTAGTCGTGATAGGCCAGACGGCCGAGCACCAGCGCTGCCTGCTGCGAGATCGGCAGCAGCCCGCCGGCTTGCGCCGCCACGGCCACGCCGTGCAGCGTGTGGGTGTGCAGCACGCAGTTCACCTCGGAGCGTGCTTCGTGCACGGCGCTGTGGATGACGAAGCCCGCGGGGTTGATGCTGAACGGCGTGTCGAGCAGCGGCCGGCCGTCGTGATCGACCTTGACGAGGCTGGACGCCGTGATCTCCTCGAAGAACAGGCCGTAGGGATTGATCAGGAACTGGTCCTCGGCGCCGGGCACGCGCGCCGAGATGTGCGTGAAGACGAGATCGTCCCAGCCGAACAGCGCGACCAGCCGGTAGCAGGCCGCGAGTTCGACACGCGCCTGCCACTCCTGCGCGGACACGGCGCCGCGCAACGACGCGATGGGCGCCAGCTCATGCATCCGGGGTGGCGCGGCGCCGGTCGAGACGCTCATTTCGCCGCGAGCCCGAGCCGCTCGATCAGCACCTTGTCCTTGGCGAAGGTCTCGCCCGCCCACTTGGCGTAGTCGGCACCGCTGCGGTACCAGAGGTCCTGGTTGAGTTGCTCGAGCAGCTCGATGTGCTTCGGGTCGTCCATCGCCTTCTTGAACGCGTCGTGCAGCACCTTGGCGATGGCCGGGTCCATGCCCTTCGGTCCGACGATGCCGTACGGCGACTGGGACACGACGCCGTAGCCCAGCTCCTTCGCGGTCGGCACGTTGGGCCAACGCTTGGTGCGCGTCTCGCCGAACGTCACGAGCAGCCGCATCTGGCCACTCTCGACGAACTTGTCCCAGCCGGTGGCGTCGCTCTGCGCCATCACGTGACCGCCGAGCAGCGCCTGCTGGAGGTCGGCGTTGCCCTTGAACGGGACGTGGTTGAGCTGCACCTTCGCGTTGATCGCGACCTCTTCGATCAGCAGGTGCGGCGAACTGCCGGCGCCGGTCGAGCCGTAGTCGAGCTTGCCGGGGTCCTTGCGCGCGGCCTCGATGTAGTCCTTGAACGTCTTGTACGGCGAGTCGGCACGCACCGTGAAGCCGAAGGTGTAGCCCGAGACGCCGACGATGAAGGTGAAGTCCTTCAGCGGGTCCCACTGCATCTTCTGCATGTGCGGGATGCGCAGCATGCCGAGCGGAAACTGCGCGATCGTGTAGCCGTCGGGCTTGGCGGTCATCGCCATCGTGCCGGGACCGAGCGTGCCGCCGCCGCCGGGCTTGTTCTCGACAATGATGTTCTGACCCAGGTTCTTGCCGGCGATCTCGGCCAGCGTGCGCATGTGGCGGTCGGTCGAGCCGCCGGCGGGCCAGGGCACGACCAAGGTGATCGGCTTGCTGGGATACGCCTGGCCGCTCGCGCCCAGCGGCGCCAGCAGCGCCGCGGCACAACCGGCCAGCAGCATGCGGCGCGAGAAGGGGGTGTTCATTCGGAGTCTCCTTGGGTTGCGGCCGCATCGGGCCTTCGGTTGCTGAAATCTTCGCGCTCCTGCAGCTCGCGCCACATGACCTTGCCCGTGCCCGACTTGGGCAGCGAGGCCACGATCTGCACGATGCGCGGGCTCTTGTAGGCGGCCATGTGCTCGTGGGCCCAGTCGATGATCTGCTGCCCGGTGACCTCGTGCCCGGGCTTGAGCACCACCAGCGCCTTGACCGTCTCGCCGCGCCGCGCATCGGCCGCTGCGATGACGCAGGCCTCCTGGATCGCGGGGTGGCGGTACATCAGCGCCTCCACCTCGGCCGGCCAGACCTTGTAGCCCGACGCATTGATCATGCGTTTGAGCCGGTCGGTCATGAAGAAGTAGCCGTCCTCGTCGACGAAGGCGAGGTCGCCGGTGCGCAGGAAGCGCTTGCCGTCGAGCTCGATGAAGCTGGCCGCCGTGGCCTCGGGGTTGTTCCAGTAGCCCTGCATCACCTGC
>JANNJX010000163.1:0-7776 GCA_031396005.1 Burkholderiales bacterium | reverse complement strand
TTCGGCCTGCCGATCTACCGTTGGCGTGCGCAATCCGATGTTCTGGCCGAGATCAACGCTTGGTGGCAGGCCAATGCCCAAGCGGGGCGCGCCAGCCTCCTGCTCGGCTACAGCTTCGGCAAGGCGCAGCGCTTGCTCGCGGGGCTGGATGCGAGTATCGGGCCGATCGTTGCGCATGGCGCAGTCGAGACGCTGAACGCTGCGTATCGCCAAGCCGGCGTCGTCTTGCCGCTGACGCAGCGCATCGACGACGTGGCGCGCGATGACCTCAAGCGAGCGCTGGCGATTGCGCCGCCCGCGGTGCAGGGCAGCGCCTGGGCCAAGCGGTTAGGCGAGGCGAGTGATGCCTTCGCCAGCGGCTGGATGCAACTGCGCGGCGCGCGCCGACGCCGCGGCGTCGATCGTGGCTTCGTGCTCAGCGACCACGCCGATTGGCCCGGCCTGCAGCGCGCCATCCGCGCCACCGGCGCCGAGCGCGTGATCGTTACGCATGGTTATGAAGCGGTCATGGTGCGCTGGCTCACGGCGCAAGGTTTGCAGGCGCAGAGCTTCGAGACGGCATACGGCGATGACGCTGCCGAGGCGGTGCACGAAGTGCAGGCATGAAAGCCTTCGCCGCACTCTTCAACACGCTCGACGCGAGCACGTCGACCAGCCACAAGGTCGAAGCGATGCAGCGCTACTTCGCCGCCGCGCCGCCGGCCGACGCCGCATGGGCGGCGTACTTTCTCGCCGGGGGCAAGCCGCGCCAGGCGGTGCCGACGGCGGTGCTGCGGCGCACCGCCTGCGAGGTGGCGGGCATCGACGATTGGTTGTTCGACGCCTGCTACCAGGCCGTGGGCGATCTGGCCGAGACGATCGCTCACGTGCTGCCGGCGGCCGACGCGAGCGACGACGCCGGCCTGGCGGTGTGGGCCGAGGATCGCGTCGGCCCGTTGCGCGGACGAGCGCCCGAAGCGCAGGCCGACGCCTTGCGCGCCTGGTGGCGCATGCTCGACGCGCCGCAGCGCTTCCTGCTCACCAAACTCATCGGCGGCGGCTTTCGCGTCGGTGTCAGCAAGTTGCTCGTGCAGCGCGCGCTGGCGCAGGTGGCGGGGCTCGACGCCAAGCTGGTCGCGCAACGCATGATGGGCTACACGGATGCCCGCACGCCGCCATCGCCGCAGCGCTACGCCGCGCTGCTCGCGCCGGCGTCGCAGCAGGCGGCGGCCGACGGCGGGCAACCGTATCCGTTCTTCCTGGCGCACGCGCTCGACGCGCCCGTCGACACTTTCGACGAGCGCATCGGCCCGTGCAGCGATTGGCTCGTCGAGTGGAAGTACGACGGCATCCGCGCGCAAGCGGTCAAGCGCGGCGGCCGCGTCTGGCTGTGGTCGCGCGGTGAAGAGCTGGTCAGCGAAGGTTTCCCCGACGCGCTGGTGGCGCTGGCATCGCTGTGCGACGGCACCGTGCTCGACGGCGAGTTGCTCGTCTGGCCGGAAGGCGCCGCTCAACCGGCGCCGTTTGCGCTGCTGCAAAAGCGGCTGAACCGCAAGACGCTCGGCAAGAAGCTGCTCGCCGAGGCGCCGGTGCGCTTCGTCGCCTACGACCTGCTCGAAGACGCAGCAGCCGACATTCGCGCGCTGCCGCAACACGCGCGCCGCGCCCGCCTCGAAGCGCGCCTGCACGGCAGCGCGGTGGCCTTGTCGCCGCTGGTGCACGCCGAGCAGTGGCGCGACTACGCCGCGCTGCGCGCGCTGTCGCGCGAGCGTGGCGTCGAAGGCTTCATGCTGAAGCACCGCGACGCGGCCTACGGCAGCGGCCGCACCAAGGCCGACGGCACCTGGTGGAAGTGGAAGATCGAGCCGATGACGGCCGACGCGGTGCTGATCTACGCCCAGGCCGGCCACGGCCGCCGCGCCAGCGTCTACACCGACTACACGTTCGCCGTCTGGAACCGCGCGCCGGCGAGCGCCGAAGAAGCGCAAGGCGTGATCGACGCCATCGCGCGCCGCGAACCGGCACTGGACGGCGCGCTGCAACTCGTGCCCTTTGCCAAGGCCTACTCGGGCCTGACCGACGAAGAGTTCAAGCGCGTCGATCGCATCATCCGCGCCAGCACGCTGGAAAAGTTCGGCCCGGTGCGCAGCGTCAAGCCGAGCCTGGTCTTCGAGCTCGGCTTCGAAGGCATCCAGAAAAGTCCGCGCCACAAGAGCGGCATCGCGGTGCGCTTTCCGCGCATGCTGCGCATCCGGGACGACAAGCCGTTGCACGAGGCCGACACCTTGCCGCAGTTGCTGTCTACGATTGAGCAGCGTTGATCGCGCTGGGGAGGTAGTCGGGTTGAATCGGGGGGCGCATCGGTCGCCCGCCGAGCGACCCACGGTGTGCGCCTGGCCACTCGGCCCTGAACCGCTGCAATGCGATGGACAGCGACTGCCCCCGAACGCGAGTGCGTCGCGGCCAACCGCGCGTGCTCGAGCCGCCCGGCATCGCGCCAGCGCCACGGCTGGCTCGCGGCCAAGGCACGGATTCCCGTTTCCGAGTACACCCGTTTGCGGGTTGAGGGGGGTGGTGGTTTGGCGAAACCTGGCGCACGCTACGCGCTCCGCTGCTACTGCGGCGGAGCCTTCCCCCGCGCCGCGTCTACCGCTGCGGCGGGATCGACAAGCAACCAGGGCTCGACAAGGGCCCGAGAGAGGCACAACATGAAGCGATCCGACCTGGAGCACGGTGCCCCGCGCTCACTTGGCCTGTCCGCGCTGGCGATCGCCGCCGCGCTCTTCGTCGCGTCGTGCGGCGGCGGCGGCGACGACGCCGTTGCCGATGCGCGCGTGGACGCGCTCGGCGCCGCGTCTTGCGACACGCGCGTCAACAACACGCACGAGAAGCTGCTGCAGTGCGTCACGCTCGAGGGTGTGCGCCGGCACCAGGCGGCACTTCAGGCGATCGCCGACGCGAACGGCGGCGTGCGCGCCGCCGGCACGCCGGGCTACGACCAGAGCGTGGCCTACATCGTCGACAAGATGACGGCCGCCGGCTACAACGTGACGCTGAACGCGTTCCCGTTCGTCTACATTCCGGCGGCGGTGCTACAGCAACTCACGCCGACCCCCGCGACCTACGAGACCGGGACTTTCACCGGATCGGGCACCGGCAACGTCACCGCGAACGTGACCGCGGTCGACATCAACCTCGTCCCGCCCCGCGCCAACACCAGTGGCTGCGAGGCGGCCGACTTCGCCGGCTTCCCGGCCGGCACCAACGCGCTGGTCCAGCGCGGCACCTGCTCTTTCGGGGTGAAGGCATCGAACGCGCAGGCCGCGGGAGCCTCGGCGGTGATCATCTTCAACCAGGGCAACACGCCCCTGCGCGAGGACCTGATCGTCGGCACCCTGTTGCCCGATGGCGCAGGCGTGACGATTCCCGTCGTCGGGGCGTCGTTCGCCAACGGCCAGGCGTTGTCGCAAGCGGGATCGTCGGCGTCGATCGCCGTCGCGCCGGCGCAGAACGTCACGCAGTACAACGTGATCGCCGAGTCCCGTGATGGCGACCCGAACAACGTCGTAATGGCGGGCGCGCACCTCGACTCGGTGCAGCGCGGCCCCGGCATCAACGACAACGGCTCGGGCAGCGCCGCGATCCTCGAGACGGCGATCCAGATGGCCAAGGTCAAGCCGCGCAACAAGCTGCGCTTCGCGTGGTGGGGCGCGGAGGAAGCGGGACTGGTCGGCTCGACCCTCTACGTCGCCGGGTTGAGCACCGAAGAGAAGGCGAAGATCGCGCTGTACCTGAACTTCGACATGGTCGGCTCGCCGAACCACGTGTTCTTTATTTACGACGGTGACAACTCCGACGGCGTTGGCGCCCCCGCCGGCCCTGCCGGCTCGGCGCAGATCGAGCAGGTGTTCGAAGCCTTCTACAGGGAGCGCGGCATTCCGTTCAAGGGCACCGACTTCAGCGGGCGCTCCGACTACGGCCCGTTCATCGCGATGGGCGTCGACATCCCGTCGGGCGGCTTGTTCACCGGAGCCGAGGGCATCAAGACGGCTGACGAAGTGGCACTGTGGGGCGGCACCGCGGGCCAGCAGTACGACCCCTGCTACCACCTGCGCTGCGACACCTACGCCAACAACAACGACACCGCGCTCGACGTCAACAGCGACGCGATCGCCTACTCGGTGCTGCAGTTCGCGATGAACACCGAGATCGTCAACGGCCAGCGCGGCAAGGGCAACTTCGCCAGGCCGCCGATCGAGGAGGACGACCACCACGGCAACGCGACGCGCTGAGCGCCGCACCCACCGCCAAACGCCCCGGCCCCGCCGGGGCGTTTTTCTTGCTGCTCCCGTCGGGTCCAGTCTGCCCCCAGTCACGTCACCGCCGCCGAGCGCGGCCGGCCACTCGGCGCGCAGGCGGGCCGTGCGAAGACTTGCTCCCATCGACCGCGCCATCCGCGCGACGACGCTGGAAAAGTTCGGCCCGGTGCGCAGCGTCAAGCCGAGCCTGGTCTTCGAGCTCGGCTTCGAAGGCATCCAGAAAAGTCCGCGCCACAGGAGCGGCATCGCGGTGCGCTTTCCGCGCATGCTGCGCATCCGCGACGACAAGCCGTTGCATGAAGCCGATACGCTGCCTGTGTTGCAGGCGTTGATTGAAAGGACATCGACATGACCGCATCGCACGCTCACCAGGACCTCGTCATCTCGCGCCTGTTGGCCGCGCCGCGCAGCGCGCTGTGGCGCGCCTGGACCGAGCCCGCGCTGTTGAAACAGTGGTGGTGCCCGAAACCGTGGAGCACCGAGGTTCGCGCCTTCGATCTGCGCCCGGGCGGTACCTTTCACACCTTCCTGCAAGGCCCCGACGGCGGCACCAGCGACAACCCGGGTTGCTTCGTGGCGGTCGTGCCGCAGGAGCACATCGTCTTCACGTCGATGCTGCTCGCCGACTGGCGGCCGGCCACGCCCTGGATGGCGTTCACGGCGCGCATCTCGATGGCCGACGAGGCCGGCGGCACGCGCTACACCGCCACCGTCATGCACCCGGACAAGGCGACACGGGACCAGCACGAGCAGATGGGCTTCTTCGACGGCTGGGGCACCTGCATCGACCAGCTCGAATCGCTGGCGTTGCAACTGCGCTGAGTCTGCGTCTACTGCGGCCAGCGCAGGCGCCAGGCCTGCACCGCCTGGTGCAAAACTTCGCTGACTGTCGTTGCGCTGAGTGCTGGTATGTCGAGAACTGCGGCGGCATCGCGCACAGCGGCCAGCGGATGGCTCACATCGAGCGACGCCGCTGCGTTGCTTTTGCTCAGCTTCTCGCCGCGCGCATCACGCACCAGCGGCGTGTGCAGGTAGCGCGGCGTCGGCAGGCCAAGCAGACGTTGCAGGTAAATCTGGCGCGCAGTGTTGTCCGCCAGGTCTTCGCCGCGCACGACGTCGGTGACGCCTTGCTCGGCGTCGTCCACCACCACGGCGAGCTGGTACGCCCACGGTCCGTCGGCGCGCTGCAGCACGAAGTCGCCGACGGCATGCGTCACGTCTTGCCTTTGCGCGCCGAGGCGGCGGTCGTGCCAGCGGATGCACAGGTCGTCGCTGCAACGAAGCCGCCACGCGCGCGCCGGTTTGCCGTTCAAGCCATTGCGGCAGGTGCCTGGATAGACGAGCTCGGCGCCACGCTGCGCCGGCTGTCCGAGTGCGGCGAGTTCGCTTTCGATCTCGCGGCGTGTGCAGCCGCAGGGGTAAGCGAGCTGTGCATCGCGTAGTTGCGCCAACGCCTGTTCGTAGAGCGCGCTGCGCTTACTTTGACGCACCGGTGCAGCGTCGGACACGAGTCCCAGCGCTTGCAACTGACGCAGGATTTCGTCTTCAGCGCCGGGCACGGTGCGCGGGCCATCGACGTCTTCGATGCGCACGAGCCACCTGCCGCCGTGCGCGCGTGCATCGAGCCAACTCGCCAGCGCCGCAACGAGCGAGCCGGCGTGCAGCGGGCCGCTCGGCGTGGGGGCAAAGCGGCCGACGTAGGTCATCTCAGCCTTACGTCGCGCCCCGCAGCAACCAAGCGGCCGTCGCGGAACCGGCTCTGCCGGGCCGCTGGCGGTGGCCCCTGGGGGGAGGCGCCGAAGGCGCTTCGGGGGCGTTCAATCCACCGCCGTCGGCAACCCCGAGTGCCGCTCGAGCAGTGCGCGCCGCGTGGTCTCGCTCTCCAGTTGCTGCAACCACCAGCCCAGCGCCAGGCCTTGCGGCGGCTTCTTCGGCTCCGGCGCCGCACCGGCGCGCCAGGCGTAGGTCATGCGTGCGCGCGGGTTGTCGCGCTGCACGTCCTTGACCACCAACCGCCCGGCGCGGATGTGCTCGCGCGCGATCGGCTCGGCGAGGAAGCCGCAGCCCAGACAGCGCAGGTGCGCTTCGAGCTTGGCCTGCACGGTGGCCACGGTGAACACGTCCTGACCCGGCAGCAGGTGGTAGGTCAGCGGCTCGTGGCGACGGGCGCTGTCGGCCACGGCCACTGCGCGGTGGCGCAGCAGTTCGTGGTCGCCGATCGGACCATCGTGCGCGGCCAGCGGGTGGTGCGGCGCGACGGCGAAGACGAAGTCGATCTCGCCCAACGGCTTCAACTCGATGCCCGCCGGCGGCGTGGCCGCGGCGCTGCCGACGCCGATGGCCAGATCGGCCTCACCGGCGAGCAGCGCTTCCCAGGTGCCGCCGAGCACCTCGCTGCGCAAGCGCAGGCGCGTGCCGGGACCGTCGCCGCTGGTCTCATCGGGCCGCAGTGCGAAAAAGGCCTCGCACAACTCGAACAAGGTCAGGCGCGAGATCACACCGTCGGCGGCCACCGTGAGCTGCGTCTCCCAGCCGCACGACACGCGGCGCACGCGGTTGGCCACGGCGTCCATCTCGGCCAGCAGGCGCCGGCCTTCGCGCAACAGCTCTTCGCCGGCCGCGGTGAGCACCGCCTGGCCGCTCTTGCGGTCGAACAGCAGCACGTCGAGCGCGTCTTCCAACTGGCGCACGCTGTAGGTCAAGGCCGACGGCACCTTGCCGAGCTCGCGCGCCGCGGCGGCAAAGCTGCCGGCCTTGGCGATGGCGTCCATCATCTGCAGGGCATCGGGGGTGAGGGCATTGCGGCGGTCGCTCATGCTTCAGTTTATTTGAACGGGGGCTTCAAGGGCGGATGGCTGACGCGTGTCGGCGATGCGCCTACATTGACCTCACCATGATCCAACTTCGCAAATCCCAGGACCGCGGCTTCGCCGATCACGGCTGGCTGAAGAGTTATCACAGCTTCTCGTTTGCCGATTACCACGACCCCGAGCACATGGGCTTCGGCAACCTGCGCGTCATCAACGAAGACCGTATCGCACCGGGCACCGGCTTCGGCACGCACGCCCATCGCGACATGGAGATCGTGTCCTACGTGCTCGACGGCGCCATTGCCCACAAGGACAGCATGAACAACAGCTCGTCGATCGTGCCCGGCGAAGTGCAGCGCATGAGCGCCGGCACCGGTGTGCGCCACAGCGAGTTCAATCACGCCGCCGACAAGACGACGCATTTCCTGCAGATCTGGTTGCTGCCGAACGAGCAGGGCATCGCGCCGGGCTACGAGCAGAAGGCGTTCTCCGACGCCGTCAAGCGCGGCGCGTTGAAGCTCGTTGCGTCGCCCGATGGACGCAACCACTCGGTGACGATCCACGCCGACGCGTCGATCTACGCCGGCTTGTTCGACGGCGCCGAGCGCGCTGAACTGGCGCTCGACGCCGAGCGCCTGGCTTACGCGCATGTCGCGCGCGGCAGCGTC
>JANNJX010000056.1:0-9759 GCA_031396005.1 Burkholderiales bacterium | reverse complement strand
GCCAGTTGCGTGTGATTGCGGGCGACGTGCAGGGCGACTCGGTCGGCTCGTGGCTGAAGACGCTGCTGGCCGACAGTTTTTACTGGACCGACAACGACTTCGTCGTCCAGACGCGCTCGATGTACGGCGGCGCCGCGCGCGTCGGCGGCGCGTTGTTCCTGCTCGACCGCGGCGCCAAGGTGGCGCACAACAGTTATTTCGCCGGCGAGCGCAGCGCCGAGGCGGTGTGCAGCGCGCTGACGCAGGACCAGCCGGCGGGGTTCGGCGTTATCGGTCCGTTGTCGTGGGCCGGTGAAGATTCGAGCGGCACGCGTGCCGCTCGTACGCGGGGTGCAGAAGACATGCGCCCGGCGAGCGACAAGCCGGCCGTGATCCTGTTGCCCGGCATCTGCGGCAGCCACCTCGCCGTGGGCGGCAAGCGCATCTGGCTCGGCTTTCGCCTCGTCAACGGCTTGAAGCGGCTGGCGTACCCCGAGGCGAAGAACGTCACCGCCGACGGCGCGATCGGCCCGATCTACGACGACCTCGCCGAGCACCTGCGCGCAACGCACGAGGTCATCGAGTTTTCGTACGACTGGCGGCGGCCGCTCGAAGACGAAGCGCGGCGGCTGGCGCAAGTCGCCGAGGCGGCGCTGACAGCGCGCGAAGGCAGCGGCCAGCCGGTGCGTTTCATCGCGCACTCGATGGGCGGCCTCGTCGTGCGCACGCTGCAGCTCGAAGCGCCGGACCTGTTCGAGCGCCTGATGGCGCGCCCCGGCGCGCGCGTGCTTATGCTCGGCACGCCCAACGGCGGCTCGTGGGCGCCGATGCAGGTTTTGTCGGGCGACGACACTTTCGGCAACACGCTGGTGGCTTTCGGCGCGCCGTTCCAGGACACCAGCGCGCGTGCGCTGATGGCGGCGATGCCGGGCTTCCTGCAACTGCAGGCATCGCTCACCGACGCGTCACAAGGTCTGGCCAACGAGGCAACATGGAAAGACCTCGCCGTGCGCGACCTTGCCGCGGTGCGCGAGCAAGCCTTCTGGCACAACAACGAGACGCAACTCAACGCGTACACCTGGGGCGTGCCGCCGCAGGCTGTGCTCGACCAGGCGCTGGCCTTGCGCGAACGGCTCGACGAGCAACGCGAGAAGACGCTCTCGCGCTTCGCCGACAAGGTGCTGCTCGTGGTCGGCCGCGCCCGCTTCACGCCCGACGGCTTTTCGTTCGACGGCAACGAGGGCCTGAGTTATCTGAACGCGGTCGAGGCCGGCGACGGCCGCGTGACGCGCGCCTCGGCCCGCCTGCCCGGCGTGCGCACCTGGAGCGTCGATTGCGAGCACGGCAAGTTGCCCGATCACGAGAGCGCGTTCGCCGCTTACGTGGAGTTGCTCGACAACGGCAACACGGCGGCATTGACCCGCGAGCGCGACCTGCCCGTGGGCACGCGTGGCGCCGGCGCGGTGGACAAACGCGCTTCGTCGCGCTACGTCAAGAGCCGGCCGTCGCGCGAGCCCTCGGCGCCGCGCCCGGCCGAGCGCGAAACCGAGATCGGTGCGCTCAGCCCCGCGCCCGCTGAACGTCCGGCACGCGAAGACGGTCTGCCCGCACTCGAAATCACGGTCTTGAACGGCAACCTGATGTTCGTTCGCCAGCCGCTGCTGATCGGCCACTACCGCGGCTCGCAACTCACCGGCAGCGAAGGCGCGGTCGACAACCTGATCGGCGGGGCGATGTCGGCCTCGCTCGGCGCCGGCGTCTATCCCGACGGCCCGGGCGCATTCCAGATGTTCCGTAACGCGCGCAGCAGCGACAACCCGCTGCAGATGCCGCGCCCGGAGTGGGCCATCGTCGTCGGCCTCGGCGACGAGACCGAAATGACGGCCGAGTCGCTGACGAAGTCGGTGCGCCAGTCGGTCATCGGCTGGGCGCAGCGCATCGTCGAAAGCGGCCACGCCGCGGCGACGTTCGAGCTCGCTGCGACGCTGATCGGCAGCGGCGGCACGCGCATGTCGCCCAACCAATCGGCGCAGATCATCGCGCAGGGCGCGCGCGAAGCCAACATGCGCTTGAAGGCCAGCGGTTGGCCGTTGCTGGCGCACCTGGTCCTCGTCGAGCTGTATCTCGACCGCGCCAGCGACGCCTGGCGCAGCCTGCAGGTGCTGGCGCAAACGCGCCCGGCCGACTGGCGCATCGCCGAGCATGTGCGCTCGGGCGCCGGCGCGCTGCGCCGCCCGCTCGACACCGGCTACCGCAGCGCCGACCACGACCTGATCAGCGCGACGAGTGTGCAGACGCACATCGAAGGCCGCGGCTTCGACAGCGCGATCGCCTACTCGCTCGACACCAAGCGCGCCCGCACCGAGGTGCGCGCGCAAGCCACACAGGCCAAGCTGGTGCGCGAGATCGTCAAACGCGCCAGCAACGACCGCAACCAGGACCCGCAGATCGGCCGCACGCTCTACCAGTTGCTGGTGCCGGTGGAGATGGACCCGTTTCTCGGCGGCACCACCGAGGCGCGCATGGAGGTCGATGGCGGCACCGCCGGCATCCCGTGGGAGTTGCTGCACAACACGACGCAGGGCGGCAGCAGCGATGAGGCGCTGCCGTGGTCGATCCGCACCAAGCTGCTGCGCAAGCTACGCACGACGCGATTTCGGCAGACGGTGCGCGACGCCGGCCTGGACAGCGACGTGCTGGTGATCGGCGAGCCGGCCGTCACCGACACCGAACGTTATCCGCGCCTGCCCGGCGCACGGCGCGAGGCGCAAGCGGTGGTCAAGCTGCTCACTGCAACCGGCGCCTTCGACAACGACGACGTGCGCGCGCTGATCGCCGACGCAGATGCTGCCACCGCGCCCGACGCGCACCGCGTCATCAACGCGCTGCTCGAGCGCGACTGGCGCATCGTCCACATCGCCGGCCACGGCGAGCCGCCGGAACGCATCTTCAAGCTCGACGGCAGCGCCGACGACGGCGACCCGCGCGGCGTCGTGCTCTCACACGGCTGCTACCTGGGGCCGCGCGAGATCCGCACCATGCGCTGCGTGCCCGAGCTCGTCTTCGTCAACTGCTGTCACCTCGCCGAGCGCCCGAGCGAACAACTGTTGCGCTCAGACGACCCTTTCGGCTACGACCGAGCGCAGTTCGCCAGCGGTGTGGCCGAGGAGCTGATCAAGCTCGGCGTGCGCTGCGTCGTCGCTGCGGGGTGGGCGGTCGAAGACGCGCCGGCAGAGACGTTTGCGACGACGTTCTACGGCGCGCTGCTCGGCGGCGCGCGCTTCATCGACGCCAGCGCACGTGCGCGCCTGGCGGCGTGGGAGGTGCGCGGCCGCGGCAACACCTGGGCCGCCTACCAGTGTTATGGCGACCCGGACTGGACGCTGCGCCGCGACCAGCGCGAGCGCCGCATCACGCCGCCGTCGGAAAAGTTCGCCGGCATTTCGTCGCCGCTCGGCCTGGCGATCGCGCTCGAAACGGTGGCGGTGGAAACGCGCTTCCTGCGCGCCGACGAACGCGAGCAGCGCATCGGCGCGCAGCGCGAACGGCTGGCCTGGTTGGAGTCGCGTTTCGGCCCGGCCTGGGGCGGCATGGGCGCGGTGGCTGAAGCTTTTGCCGTGGCCTACAAGGAAGCCGGCGATACCGCACGTGCCCTGGCCTGGTACGCGCGCGCGCTGGCCGCCAACGACGGCAGCGCCTCGCAGCGTGCCACCGAGCAATGGGCCAACCTGGCCGCGCGCCAGGCGCAGACCACGGTGCGGGAGGCGGCCAAGGCGCGCGACGCCGCGTTGCGCCGCCGCAGTCGCAGCGGCGAGGCTTCACCCAAGGAGCGCGCCGCGGCGCGGCAGGCCGAGACGGCGGTGCGCGACGCGGCACTGGCCGCGCGCGTGCCGCTGCGCGAGGCGCTGACGACGATCGAGCGCTTGATCGCGCTGCAACCGACGATGGAGCGCGAGAGCCTGGCCGGCTCGGCCTGCAAGCGCCTGGCGATGGTCGAGCGCGAAGCCGGGCGCAGCGCTGAAGCTGCGGCGGCGGTGCAGCAGATGAAGCGGCACTACACGCGCGCCGAAGCGCTCGGCTTGGCCACCGAATCGTCCGAGCGCTATTACCCGGCGTTGAACCGCATGGCCGCCGAGCTGGTGGCCGAAGCGGCCACACCGGGCTGGTGCGGCTTCGATGCCGCCGCCACTGCGGCCGTGCGCCAGAGCTTGGTCCAACGCTCGCGCGACGACCCGGATTTCTTCAGCGTCGCCGGCCTGACCGAGCTGCGCGTCTATGAAGCCGTGGCCGTGAACCAGCTCGCGCCGGCGCTGGCTGCGATCGAGGTCGAGTACAGCGAGCTGCAGCGCCGCGTCAGCGGCACGCACTACTGGCGCTCGGTGCACGACACGGCGCGCTTTGTCCTCGAGCCGTACGGCGTGCGCGCGCGCAGTGCGGCGGAGAAGCAGGCCGGCGCGGCGTTGCTGGCGTTGCTCGACGTTTTTGCGTGGCCGACGAGCTGACGGCGCATCTCAATCCGCCGGCTTGGCCCGCACCTTGCCGAACTGCCAGAGCAGGAAGCTGTAGAGGTCGGCGCGCTCGCTGGCGCGCTGCTGTGCGGTGCTGCCCACGCCGTGGCCGGCCTGCGCATCCAGGCGCAGCAGCACGGGCTTGCCGTTCGGGTTGGCCTGCTGCAGGCGCGCCGCCGCCTTGGCGCTGTTCCAGACGTCGACGCGCGGGTCGTTCATGCCGTGGATCAGCAGCACGGCCGGATACGCCACGCCGTCCTTGATCTGGTGATACGTGCTCATGTCGAGCAATGCCTTGAACTCGTCGGCGTTCTTCACCGTGCCGAACTCGCTGATATTGGTGATGCCGTTGGCCGATTCTTCGCCGCGGACCGCGTCGAGCACGCCGACGTCGAAGATCGCCGCGGCGAAGAGCTCGGGCGCGCTCGTCGCCGCACGGCCGACGAAGATGCCGCCGGCGCTCGTGCCCCAGATGCCGAGCGTGGAAGACGAAGCGTAGCGCTCGGCGATCAGCCAGCGCGCCGCGGCGACGCCGTCTTTCCAAGTGTTGGCTTTCGTCGTCTTGAAGCCGGCCTTGTACCAGTCGTCGCCGAAGGCGCCGCTGCCGCGCACGTTGGCATAGGCCATGACACCGCCACGCTCGAACCACACCGCATCGCGGACATCGAACCAGGCGCTGAACGAGAAGCCGTAAGCGCCGTAGCCGACGAGCAGCGTCGGGTTGCTGCCGTCGCGCACCAGGCCCTTGCGGTGGATCACGGCCAGCGGCACCAACGCGCCATCGTGGCTCGGCACCAGCACCTCGCGCACTTCGAGTTCGGGCATGCCGGGGGGCGACGGGTTGCGGCGCAGGCCGGTGTCGGTGGTGCGGCCGTCGGCGGCAATGGCGAGGATGCGCGACGGCCCGGTCCATTGGCTGGTGCCCAGCCACGGCAGGCGCTGCGACTGCGCGGCATCGTTGACCATGAAGGTCGAGCCGGCCACGCCGGGCGCGATGTCGGCGCCCGGGCCGACAGCGCGCAGCGCGTGGCGCAAGACGCGTGTGTTGAAGCCCAGGCGCTGCTCGGCGTAGAGCGTGTTGCGGCCGAGGTGGAAGTCTTCGAGCACGGCCTGAGCCGGTTCGGCAACGACGACACGGGCGCGCGACAGCACCGACTGTGTCAGCGGCAGCGCCAGCACCCGGCCGCGCGGCGCGCCCTTGGGCGTGCGCAGGTAGAGCGTGTCGCCCGACAGTCGCACCTGCACGATCTTGTCGGCGGCCGTGGCCATCGCGCGCCAGGCGATCGCGCCGCCGCGGTGCAGCGCCGCCAGCGGCGCGACGAAGAGCTTGCCTTCTGGCAGCGTCGTGTCGGTGGTGCGGGCGATCATCCAGCGGCTGCCGGGAGCAAACATGACTTCGGCGACGTCGAGCCGGTCGAGCTTCAGCGACTTGTTGACCAGCGGGCCGAAGAGCGCGCGTGGCGCCGCCTTGGCACGCTCGCGGTCGAGCAGGAAGACGGTGGTGTCGAGATAGGTTTCGGTCTCCGGCGCGTTGGGCGGCAGTTCGCGCAAGCGGTTGAAGGCGAGGTAGCGGCTGTCGGGCGTCCAATACACACCAGCCCAGTTGACGCGCTCGATCGGCGCGCGCAACGCGCGGCCGCTGGCCATGTCGATCAGGTGCAGCGAGGCGTTTTCAGAGCCGCCGGCCGAGACGCCGACGGCCAGCGTGGCGCCGTCCCACGACGGTGCAAACCAGTTGATCGCATGCGGCACCGTGCTGTCGCCGGCCAGCGCTTGCGGATCGAGCAGCAGCTTGGGTTTGCCTTGCACGCCGAGACGGCGCATCAGCTTGAACTGCGCCTGCCCGGATTTGCGCTCGAGGTAGTAGATCTGCTCGCCGGGCAGGCGCGTGATGTCGCGCACCACGTCACCGGACTGCTTGGACAGCGCTTCGATGCGCGCCGCGATCGCGGCGCGGCCGTCGATGCGCGACAACTGTGCCGCGGCATAGGCGCTCTGCGCCAGCAGCCACTGCTGCGTCGCCGGCGCCTTGACGTTTTCGAGGTTGCGAAACGGGTCGCTCACCGCAACGCCGTGCAGCGTCTCGGTGACCGGCTCACTCGGCGCTGCCGGTGGTGCTGCCAGCGCGGCGCTGCACAAGGTTGCGGCCGCGAGGCTCGCCGACAGAGACTTTCGCGAACTGATCAAGTGCTGCTCCTAACGACCACCGCTGACATCGAGGATCGCGCCGGTGGTGTAGCGCGCTGCATCGGACAACAGCCAGACGATCGCCGCCGCGACTTCATCGGCTGTGCCGGCGCGCTGCATCGGGATCAGCGAGGCGCTCTGGTGCGCGCGCTCGGGCTGACCACCGGAGGCGTGGATGTCGGTGTCGATGATGCCCGGGCGCACCGCGTTCACCCGAATGCCCTCAGCGGCGACTTCGCGCGCCAGGCCGACGGTGAAGGTGTCGATCGCGCCCTTGCTGGCCGCGTAATCGACGTACCAGCCGGGGCCGCCGAGCTTGGCGGCGACGGAAGACAGGTTGACGATCACGCCGCCTTGGCCTCGATGCTTCGTGCTCATGCGCCGGATCGCCTCGCGTGCGCACAGGAAAGTGCCGAAGACGTTGATGGCGAACATGCGCTGCAGACGCGCCAGCGTGGTCTGATCGACGCGCGCCATCGCATCGACGATGCCGGCGTTGTTGACCAGGCCCGCCAGCGGCGGCATCTCGGCGTCGATGCGGGCGAACATCGCCAGCACGGCCGGCTCGTCGGCGACGTCGGCCTGCACGTGGATCGCGCGCCGGCCGAGCGCACGCACCTCGCGCGCCACGCGCTCGGCTGACGCGCTGTCGCGCGTGTAGTTGACGGCCACGTCCCAACCGTCACGCGCGCACGCCAGCGCGCAGGCCGCGCCGATGCCGCGCGAAGCGCCAGTGACGAGGACGGTGCGTGCGTCGATCGAGCTCATGCGAACACCTGTCGATAGATCTGAAAGCCCGGCTTCTCGGCGAGCCGGTCGTACAGCCGCATCGCGGTTGTGTTTGTCTCGTGCGTCATCCAGTACACGCGCGATGCGCCCGCGGCGCGCGCGCGTTCGGCCACTGCCGCGATCAACGCGCTGCCGACGCCTTGCCCCCGCAGCGCGCCCTCGGTGAACAAATCCTGCATGTAGCAGTTGGAGCCGAGCGAGACGGTGCTGCGGTGAAACAGGTAGTGCACCAGCCCGACGAGCCGGCCCTCGTGCTCGGCCACCAGCGCATGCATCGGCTCGTCGGCGTCGAAGAAGCGCGCCCATGTGGTTCGCGTGATCTCTTCGGCCAAGGCCGTCGGACCGCTGCGGTCGTAGAAGGCGTTGTAGCCGTCCCAGAGCGGCCGCCACTGCGCAAGATCTGCCGGCGCTGCGGGCCGCACGATCGTTGGTGTCTGCGTTTTGTCCATGCGCCGATTGTCCGCCGGTCTCGGGGTTTGCGAGTCACCGCGCGGCGACCTCAGTTTGCACAATGCGTACACCCAGAAGGAGCTCGTTCATGGCCAAAGAATTCGAAACGATGGAAGACAGCAACCGCTCGTCCAACCCGAGCATCCACGACGTCAGTGCGCCCTCGCGGCGCACGGTGCTGCGCGGCACGCTCGGCGTGGCGGTGAGTGCGTTGTACGCGCCGCTGGTCACCGGCTGTGCGGCGGGCCGGCCGCGCGACGCGACGCCGGCGCTGGCGCCGTCGATCGGCTTCAAGGGCATCGCCGTCGATGCCAGCGACAAGCTGCTCGTGCCCGAGGGCTACATCGCCTCCGTCATTGCCGCCTGGGGCGAGCCGGTCGGCGTGCCCGGCAACATGCCGGCGTGGAAGGGCGACGGCTCGCACAGCGCCGCCGAGCAAGCGGTGCAGATGGGCATGCACCACGACGGCATGGAGTTTTTTGCGCTCGACGGCAGCAACAGCACGCGCGGCCTCTTGGCGATGAACCACGAGTACACCGACGATGGCCTGTTGCACAACGGCGGGCTGGCCGATTGGAGCGCCGAGAAGGTGAAGAAGTCGCAGGCCGCGCATGGCCTGTCGGTGATCGAGGTGGCGTCCACGGATGGGCGATGGAACATGGTGCGACCGAGCCGCTACGCGCGCCGCTTCACCGCCAACAGCCCGTTTGCCATCGGCGGGCCGTGTGCTGGCCATCCGATGATGAAAACCGCGGCCGATGCGGATGCCAAGCTGGCGTTGGGCACGTTCAACAACTGCGCCAGCAGCAAGACGCCGTGGGGCACGTACCTGTCGGGGGAAGAGAATTTCATGGGCTACTTCAGCGGCGGCGACAAGCTGTCGCCGCACGAGCAGCGTTGGGGCATGAGAAAAGGCGGCTGGGGCTACAACTGGCACGCCCACGACGAGCGCTTCGACGCGGTGAAGAACCCGAACGAGCCGAACCGGCATGGCTGGGTGGTCGAGGTCGATCCGTACGACCCGACCGCCACGCCGGTTAAGCGCACCGCGCTCGGCCGCGCCGCACACGAAGGCGCGTGGGTGGCGGTGACCAAGGACGGCCGCGCGGTGATCTATTCGGGCGAGGACGCGCGCTTCGAGTACATCTACAAGTTCGTCTCGCGCGACAAGATCAAGCCCGGCGGCGGCAAAGCCAACGCGACGCTGCTCGACCACGGCACGCTGCACGTGGCGCGCTTCAACGCCGATGGCAGCGGGCAGTGGATCGCGATGGTGCACGGCCAGGGCCCGCTGACCGCCGCCAACGGCTTTGCCGATCAGGGCGAGGTGCTGATCAAGTCGCGCCAAGCGAGTGACGCGCTCGGCGCGACGAAGATGGACCGCCCGGAGTGGCTGGCAATCGACCCGCTGTCGGGCTGGGTGTACTGCACGCTGACCAACAACAGCTCGCGCGGCACGCCGAACAACCCGGGCGTCGACGCCGCCAACCCGCGCGCCAACAACGTCTTCGGATCGATCATTCGCTGGCAGGAAGACCGCGACTTCGACGCCGGCACGTTCAAGTGGAACCATCTCGTGCTCGCCGGCGACCCGGCCAACGAGCGCGCCGAGGCCAAGGGCAACACCAAGGGCAATCTGTATGCCTGCCCCGACGGCATCGCCTTCGACGCCCGCGGCGTGCTCTGGATCCAGACCGATGCGCACGCGACGCAGATGTACAAGGGCGAGCTGAGAGGAGTCGGCAACAACCAGATGCTGGCCTGCGACCCGCGCAGCGGCGACACGCGGCGCTTTCTCACCGGGCCGACCAACTGCGAGATCACCGGCGCGACGTGGACGCCCGAC
>JANNJX010000047.1:0-2846 GCA_031396005.1 Burkholderiales bacterium | reverse complement strand
GCGCGCGCGCAATGCCTGGCAGGTCTCGAAGCCGTCCATGCCCGGCATCAGCGCGTCGAGCACGATCATGTCCGGGGCCACGGCGTCCAGGCGCTCGAGCGCCGTTGCGCCGTCGTTGACCTCGATCACCTCGAAGCCGCGTTCGCGCAGCGCGACCGCCGTCAGCAGCAAGTTGACTTCGTCGTCATCGACCAGCAGCACCCGCGCTGCTGCCGAAGCCAGGGCGTCATGCTCCGGCTCGTTCATGGGCGGGTCCCATAAGCCGCGGACAGCCCGGCCAGCACGCGCTGCGCTTCGACCGCCAGCGCGCCGAGTTGCAACTCGGCGCCCGGCAGGCCCGCGTCGCGCAGGCGCACCTCGACGGCCGCGCACAGCGCCGACAACTCGAGCGCGCCGACGCTGGCCGACGACGACTTCATCGTGTGGGCCATGCCACGCAGCGCCTGGGCATCGCCGGCAGCCTGCGCCTGTTCCCACTGCACCAGCAAACGCTCGAGCGACTGCGTGTAGGTGCGCAAGACGCGATTCAACAGGCCGTTGCGGGCGCCGGGATCGAGCTCGCGCAGACGGTCCAGGCACGCCGTGTCGAGCACGGCGCCACCGGCTGCGCTCGCTGCGCCCGCAACGCCCGCAGCCAGGGTGGCCTCGGCTCGTGCAGCCGGCCGGCGGGGGTGAGGGCTCCAGCGGTAGGACATGGGCAAATTGAACAGGGTGGGCGCCAACTCAGGCACGCAGGCACCCGACAGCAGCACCAGCATTCTCGCTATTTGCAATGTACCTGCCTGCCCGACGTGCCGCCGCGGCGCCAGCCGCTGCGCCGCCGCGGGCCGTGGCAAAAGGCACGTCGAAGGCGCGGCTCATCGTCGGCGCTTCACTGCAGTTGCGTCGCATTGGCCAGCGCGCGCAGCGTGGCCCGGTTGATCGCGGCCTCGCCGAGCAGCAGACGTTCCGCGGTTTCGCGGATGTCGTAGATCGATTCGTTCTCGACCGCGTGCACCACCGCCAGCAGTGGCTGGAACGGCCCCCGGCCGTCGACCAGGGCCGAGCGCACCGTCTCCGGCACCGGCAGCGATTCGAGCAATTGCGCGAACGGTTCGCCGAGCATGCGGTCGAGCAGCGAAAAGACGCCGCAGATGAAGGCCTCGCCGCGCAGTTGCTCGTCGTTGCCGCCGAGCGCAGCGCCGCTGCCGGCGCGCACCAGCTCCTCCATCAGCAGGCCGCGCCGCAGCGCGGCGAACATCACCGGCTTCATGTCGCGTTCCTTGCTCGCCGTGGCCAGCAACAGTGCCAGCCAGCGTTTCAAGCGCTGGTGGCCGAGCAGCATCAGCGCATGGCTGAACGACGAAACCTCGACGCGCAGACCGAAGGCCGGCGAGTTGATGTAGCGCAGCAGCTTGAAGGCCAGCGTGGCATCGCGGGCCAGCGTGTCCTCGAGCTTGGGCGTCGGCGCTTCCCGGTCGAGCAGCGACATCAGCTCGACGATGACAGCGTGGTCGGCGGCGCGCGCCTTGCCGGTGGCGGCGATGGCGTCGTCGATCGGCCAGCCGAGCACGGCCACCGCGCCGCGCTGAAAGCTGCCGTTGAGTTCGGCCAGCGTGCGCACACCGGCCTGCATGTGCGTGATCTGCCGGGCCACGCCGGGCGGCGGTGGCGCATCGCTGCGCCGCTCGTCCTGCAGGTCGATGATCGAGTGCTTGAAGCACGGCAACACGGCGCGCGGCAACTCGGTCAGCGGCCGGCCCTTCAACAACAGCGTGTTGCCGCGCCCGGACAAGGTGTTGATGGCCTCGCTGTGGGCAGCGTTGGCGGCCATGAAGGCCGGCACTTCGAGCATCACGTTCGCGCTCGGCTCGGCCAGCATCAGGTCGTGCAGCAGACTTTCGCTGACGACGTTGAGCGAGACCTTGCCCGCGCCGTCGGGCCAGACCTCGGCCACTGCAGCCAGCAGCGCGGCGGCGTCGAGCGGTAGCCCGGGCCGCGCCGGAAACACCGTCAGCCGCGTGGCGACGATGACACGCTCGCGGTCGATCATCGGCGAATAGCCGAGGACGACTTGATTGAGAATCGGGTGTTCGTGCATCGAAACGGTCAGGTGTTCAGGAATTCAGGTATTGAAACAGCGACAGCTTCTGCACGCTGGCATACGCCTGCAGCGCCGCCTGGTAGCCGCTCTGCCGATTCTGGAACAGCGAGATCGCCTCGACCATGTCCAAGTCCTCGGCTTGCGAGCGTTCGGTCTGCGCCGTGACTTTCTGCTCGCGGATGCGGCCCTCGATCAGGTCGGCCCGATTCAACGTTTCACCGACGCGCGAGCGCAGGCCCTGCAAGGAGCCCGAGGAGGCGTCGACCTCGACCAGCGCGCGTTGAACGCCCTGGCTGATGGCGCTGCGGCTGCGCGACGGCGTGCGCAACTCGGCCAGCGCACGGTCGAGCGTGTCGAACACCGACTGCGAGTTCGACGACAGGCGCAGCTCAAACGGGTCGGCCGCGGTCGGCGCGCCGGTGATCGTGAACGACATGCCGTCGATCTCGATGGCCTGGCCGCTGGTGAACGGCATGTTGGTGAGCGCCGTGGCCGCGCCGTCCTTGGTGACGCTGAAGGTGCCGGCGCCGCTGAACGTGATGCGGTAGTCGAGGTTGGCCGGGTCGGCCACCGCGGGCGGCGAAGTGGCGGCGAAAAACGCCGTCGGCTCGACGATGCGGCCGGCGTCGATCCAGGCGCCGGCCTGGCCGGGCGTGGCTGAGAGCGTGCGTGTTTCGAACAGGCCGTTGCCGCTCGGTGCGGCCAGCCACTCGCGCGAGCCGTCGGTGGACTGCGGCAGCGCTTCGTCGAGCGCCACCTGGTT
>JANNJX010000004.1:0-2298 GCA_031396005.1 Burkholderiales bacterium | reverse complement strand
CCACCGGGTGGTAGCCGCGCGGCACCATCACCACGTCGTGATCCTCGACCGCCATCGCTTCGTCCAAGCTGCGGTCGTCGGTGTAGACACGCTGGAAGGCAAAGCCCTGCGGCGGATTGAGGCGGTGGTAGTACGTCTCTTCGAGCTGCGTCTCGGTGGGCGGCGATTCGCTGTCGTGCTTGTGCGGCGGGTAGCTCGACGAGTGGCCGGCCGGCGTGCGCACCTCGACGACGAGCAGGTGCGCCGCGGTCGGGTCGTCGTGCGGCAACACGTCGCAGATGTAGCGGGCGTTGCTGCCCTGGCCGCGCACGCTGCGGCGCATCGATACCGCGTCGAGGCGTTTGATATGGCGCGGCGCGGTGTCGCACGGGGCGCTGCACAGCGCGACTTCGGCGTCGCTGGTGGACCGTATCGTGATGTGCTGGTTCGACGGCACGTAGACCGCATCGGGCGCGCGGTCGTCAAAGACCTGTGTGCGCGTGCCGAGGTTCGCGAACAACTGGCCGCCGGCTTGCACATCGAGCTTGCCGGCGAGCACGACAATGCACAACTCGCGCGTGCCGGTGTCGAGCGTCTCGCTCTCGCCCGCTTTCAGTCGCAGCGCACGGAAGCCGACATGCGTCCAGCCGGCGCGCTCGGGCGTCACGCTGACGATCTCGCGGCCGTCGCGCTTCGCCTTGGCCAGCAGCAGGCTGGTCATGACAACTTGTCCACGATGCGCTTCAAGGTCTCGTAGCCCTTCTTCGCATACGCGCAACTCGGCGCCACGGCGGGATCCTGCTCGGCCTCGACGACCAGCCAGCCTTCATAACCCGCGGCGTGCAGCGTCGACAGCACCGCGTCGTAGTCGATCACGCCGTCGCCCGGCACGGTGAACGTGCCGGCCAGCACACCGGTGAGAAAACTCCAGCCGTCGTTGCGCGCCTTGGCGATCAGGGCCGGTCGCACGTCCTTGCAGTGCACGTGCACGACGCGCCGGGCGTGCCTAGCCAGCAGCGCGTTCGGGTCGGTGGCGCCACCGTAGTAGGCGTGACCGGTGTCGAAGAGCAGGCCGACGCAGGCCGGGTCGGTGAGTGCCATCAAGCGATCGATGTCGTCCGGCGATTCGACGTACGCACCCATGTGGTGGTGGTAGGCCAGCGTGATGTCGTAGGTGAATTTCAAGTGCGTGCCGAAGGCGTTGAGGCGTTCGGCATAACCCTTGCACTGCGCGTCGTTCGAAAAACGTGGCCGACGGTCGAGCGGCGTGTCGATCTGGCCCTGGACCGTGTCGGCGACTTCGCCATAGACGACGACCTTGGCGTCGTTGAAGCGCAGCTTGTCGAGGTGCGCGTGGCAGCGCTGCTTCTCGTCTTCGACCGTGCCGCGCGCGAGTTCACCCGAGTACCAGCCCGAGACGCAGGCCAGGCCGAACTGATCGAGCTTGGCTTTCAGACTTGGCCCATCTTTCGGGAACTTGTTGCCGAGTTCGAAGCCTGCGTAGCCGATCTCCTTGCCTTCAGCGAGCGCGGTGTCCAGCGGCGTTTCGCCGCCGAGCGCCGGCAGGTCGTCGTTCATCCAACTCAGCGGGTTGACGCCGATGCGCACGTTCCAGGTCATGGTCGTTGTGCCTTCTTCGCAGCTTCGTAATGTGCGCGCGCGGCACGGACCTCCTCGCGCGGCGAGACTTCGGGGATCGCCACCTCCCACCACGCGCCGCCGTCGTCCGTGGTGCGCCAGGGCGTCGTGTCGATGACGATGACCTGCGTCGTCGTCGCCGCACGGGCCGCGCGCATCGCGCTCGTCAGCTCGGCAATGTCGTTCACATGAACGGCGCCGGCGCCGAGGCTGGCCGCATGCGCCGCGAAGTCGATCCCCACCGGCGCGCCGCAGTCTTCCAACAGGTTGTTGAAGCGCGGGCTGCCGCTGGCCAGTTGCAGGCGCTGGATGCAACCGTAGCCGCGGTTGTCGAGCACGACGATGATCAGCTTCAAGCCCAGCATCACCGAGGTCGCAATCTCTGAGTTGAGCATCAGGTACGAGCCGTCGCCGAGCATCGCGATGACTTCGCATTCGGGCCGCGCCAGCTTGACGCCGAGCGCGCCGGCAATCTCGTAGCCCATGCACGAGTAGCCGTACTCGACGTGGTAGCCGCCGGGCGTTGACGTGCGCCAGAGTTTGTGCAGCTCGGCGGGCAGCGTGCCGGCGGCGCAAACGACGATGTCGTTGGCCGCTGAATCGCCGGTCGAGTCCCGCACGGCGCCAATGACCTCGGCGTCGTAGGGCAGCTCGCCTTGCTGGATCGGCGCTGTCGTGAGC
>JANNJX010000022.1:0-2339 GCA_031396005.1 Burkholderiales bacterium | reverse complement strand
TCGCAGAACCGCGCGCTGTGGGACAAGATCCAGCCGCATCTGCAGAACGGCAAGCTGAAGGAAGTGCAGCAGATGGCTTCCTCCAGCGACGCGGCGGTGGGCAAGATCGTTGCCAACGGCCTGAACCGCATGCAGAGCCCGGGCCGCCGCGAAGACATCGATGCGGCGATGGAGGAGGGCATGATGGAAATCGTGCCGCGCCTGGAGAAGCGCACGCACTACATCGCGACGTTCGCCAGCGTGATCACGCTCGTGGGCCTGCTCGGCACCATCATCGGCCTGATCAAGGGCTTCACGGCGGTGGCGCAGGTCAACCCGGCGGAGAAGGCCGAGCTGCTGTCGGCGTCGATCTCGATCGCAATGAACAACACCGCGTTCGCGCTGGCGATCGCGATCCCGTTCCTGCTGATCCACTCTTTCCTGCAAGCGCGCACGAGCGAGATCGTCGATGGCTTGGAAGCCGCGAAGATCAGCTTCTTGAACGTGACGCAGCGCCTGAAGGCCGAGTCGTCCGCTGCCCGCTGATCGTCTGCTCGAAGAAGGATTGCCATGCGCTCACGCCGCATCCGCAAGCACACGGCCGAGTTGGACGTCACGGCGTTCATCAACTTGATCGTCGTGCTGGTGCCCTTTCTGCTGTCCACCGCGGTGTTCACGCGCCTGTCGGTGATCGAGCTGTCGCTGCCGGCGCAGACCTCGGGCGTGGAGCAGTTGAAGGTCGATGAGCTGAAGCTCGAAGTCGTGATCCGCCCGGACGCGCTCGAAGTCGGCGACAAGATCGGTGGCTTGATCGCGCGCATCCCGAACCAGAACAAGGCCTACGACACTGCCGCGCTGGCGTTGGTCGTGGAGCAGTTGAAGACGCGCTTCCCGACGCAGGGCAACGCCACCGTGCTCGCGCAGCCCGACACCTCGTACGAAGTCCTCGTCGATGTGATGGACGCCGTGCGCGAGAAGCCGGCGCCGAAGTTGGGCAAAGGTTCGGCTACGCCGATGTTCCCGGACATCTCGATCGGTGATGCGCCGCTGGTGAAAAAGACATGAAGCTCTCACCACTGCAAAGGCGCGCCGAGCGCAAGTCGCGCAACAAGATGTCGATGGACATGAACTTGGTGTCGCTGATCGACATCTTCACGATCCTGTTGTTCTTCCTGTTGTCGTCGGCCACGGGCGTCGAGATCCTGACCTCGACCAAGGCGGTGAAGCTGCCGGTGTCGAGCTCCGAGAAGGTGCCGAAAGAGACGGTCGTCATCGTCGTTGCCGGACAGGACATCCTGGTCGATGGCCGCAAGGTGACGACGGTCAACGAAGCGTTGGCAAGCGTCGGCGACGAGATCGCGCCGCTGAAGGCCGAGCTGGCGCTGCATGCGAGCAAGAAGGTCGTGCGCGAAGAGAACAAGGCGCAGGGCCGCGCGGTGACGATCATGGGCGACCGCGACATTCCATATGCGCTGCTGCGCAAGGTGATGGCAACGGCGGCGCGCGCTGACTTCAGTGATGTGTCGTTTGCGGTGACGAAGAAGGACGTGAAAGCATGAGCGCGGCTGGGCAGTTCCCGAGGCGCTCGCTCCCCCTTGGGGGGACCGACGCGCAGCGTCGTAGGGGGCAAAAGTGAGCGCGGCTGCGTTGTCGTTCCGCACGCCATACTTCGCCTGGGCGTATTCGCCCGAGGACGAGAAGCGCTTCCGCCGCTACCTGCGCAACATCCTGACCGTCGTGCTGCTGTCGTGCCTGGTCTTCATCCTGATGCCACGGCCGAAGGAAGTGCGTGTCGCGCAGGAGGCACCGCCGCGTCTGGCCAAGCTGCTGTTGGAACGCGAAGTGCTGCCAGTGCCCAAGCCCGCTGCGCCGCCGCCGATAGCCAAGAAAGAAGACCGTGTCGCCGAGCCGACGAAGCCGGCCGAGAAGACCGCGACGCCCGAGCCGAAGCGTCCCGAGCCGCGACAGGAAGCTGCCAAGGGCGCCAAGGTGCCCGAAGCGCGCAACCCCACCGAAGGCAAGCCGCCGGGTGAAGTCGATGCGGCGCGCCGGCGCGTGGCCGGCATCGGCCTGCTCGCGTCGAGCAGGGAATTGAACGAGTTGCGGGGCGCACCCGTGGCCGTGCAATTGCAGACCGACATCAAGCAAGGCCCAGGCGTCGGCACCGGTGTCGGCGTCGGCGTGGGCGCGGGCAATGAAGCCGGCATCCCGATCCGCTCGATGATCACCTCGAATGCTCAGGGAGGCAGCGGCGGCATCAACACCGCCGCCTACAGCCGCAACACCGGAGGCGGTGGCCTCGCGGGCCGCGCGACCACGCTCGTAGAAGGCGCGGCGGGCGGTGGCGGTGGTGGTGGGCC
>JANNJX010000001.1:0-43562 GCA_031396005.1 Burkholderiales bacterium | reverse complement strand
GCAACGCCGGCAGCACCAGGTCGCGCGCCGCGACGACGCGCGACCAATGCATCGCCCCCTGCGGCAGCAGCCACTGCATGCCATAGCGCATGCGCTCGGTCTTGACGATCGGCGCCAGTAGCGCGGCGAGGGGCATGGAAGACCAAACGCCCTCTGGATGACGCGCTCAATCGAGAGTTCGAATTGCGGCAAAAAGGCGGTCGGTCAGCCACGCGCGGTCAACCTCGCCTTCGTAACCGTTTTCCGGGCGCCGCAGCATTGATTCCAGTGTTCCCGCGAACGTTCCTTGAGGGTCGATCAGGTACCAACGCCGCACCCTTTGCGGCGCCCTGCGCGTGGCGCGCTCGGAGATGGGGCTGACGTTCGCACTCATCAGCGGTCGTTCGTGCTGACCGCAACTCGCTGAGCTTGCTCCGCACTACCGCGAACAGCCGGTGTTGAGCGACGGCGCGCACGCTGCTGTCGAGCTTGAGCGTCGGCTGCGCGGACATCTCGCCAGCACTGCCTCGGAAAACAGTTCGATAGCCGAACGCTGAAGCGATCGTTCGAGCCTGTCCGCGCCACTGTCCCGCGGCGTCGGAGCACGATCAACGTTCCCTTCGGAGCTGCGCACCATGCCCGTCTACCGAGGGAGCTTGGCAGGCATGTCCTTGCAGTGAGCAGTCACCGCGAGCTCCCGGCCAGGTTGCCCGTCTGTCTGCCAACGAGCCCATCACCAGCTAGAGTCGCCAGACTCAGCGCAGCGGCCATCGCCGGCAAATCCCATGGCCTATTCAACCCACAGGTACCTGGTCGCCAGGGACGACACGATCCACCGCATGGCCGGTGTCGCGTTCGATCGCATGCTCCGAGATCCGGGTCACCTTCGGGTGCCTGAACTCGCAGGCCAGCGCGTGCGCAGCGCCGAAGCTGTGGTCGAGCTTGTGTGCCGACAACCTGTCGCCGTGGTTCGCACGTCGTTCAGTGTGCTGGCATTCGACGCGGCCGGCCACCTGGACACCAGCAGGCTTCGCACTCAGCAGATGGCGCGCATCGAGACCGTGCTGGCGCCAGTGCTTGGGAGCCCCAGCGGAAAAGACAAGATTGTCGAAGCCGACGCGCGGTTCATCGCGCAGGGCGGCACATGGACCCCCTCGAAGTCAGTCGCGCAGGCCCTCGACGATGTCGCGCTTGGGCATCGCCGCTGCGCGCGCCTCAAGGTTCACGATGCTGGACGACGCGCTTGACGCCAGCGTCATGACGTGTCGCGCCAGCGTCGCCTATGAATCCGTCGCCAAGCAAGTTTGCCTGCAACCTGCGGCGTTGCCGGGTGTGGGCTGCCATTGCTACGAAGCCATCTTGTCTAGGCGGCACGGCAAAGTCCTGCTCCACGCCGCATTCGCGTTACGGAGATAGCCATGCATGAGGGCTCATGTCACTGTGGCGCTGTGCGCCTCACGCTCCCATCTACGCCCACCGTGGCCACGAAGTGCAACTGCTCGCTGTGCCGGCGCAGCGGTGGCCCATGGGTGTACTTTGAGTTTGGCACCGTCAAGATCACCGGTCACCCGGAATCGACAACTGAGTACATCTGGGGTGACCGAACGCTGCGCAACATCCGCTGCAAGACATGCGGTTGCGTCACGCATTGGGAGCCGCTGACGGTCGAGCCTGGTGCCAAGCACGGTGTGAATCTCGGCAACTTCGATCCCGAGCTCATTGCCTCAGTGCCTGTCCGTCGGTTCGACGGGGCCGACACATGGACGTTCCTCGACGAGTAGCGCCGCGGTCGGTGATTGAGGCAGTGCCGCCTTGTATCTCGGACGATGAGCAGTCCACCGCCTGCTTCTGAAACCTTCGGCGAGTGATCTGAACGGTGGCTCAGGGTCGAAGAGGAGCGCTGAAGGTTCGCTTCTTGGCGCGCGTCCGCCGGACTTCTCGGTGCTGGCACCCGTCATCGGTCGTTCAAAACGAGAGAAGGGTCAGAAGCGGCCGCCGTCGACGAGGAAGTGCTGCGCCGTGCAGGCTGCACCGTCGTCGGCCGCCAGGAACAGCACCATCTGCGAGAACTCATCGGGCGTGATCCGACGTTTGATCGCCTGGTCGCGCATGGTGCCCGCCTCAGCCTCGGGCGACCACCACTTGGTGAGCTGACGTTCGGTGGGCACCCATCCTGGAAGCACTGTGTTGACACGCACGCCGTGAGGCCCGAACGTGCGCGCCATGGTCCGGGTGATGCCCTCCACCGCGGATTTGGCGATGGCGTACCCGGGGAACATGTCCTCCTGCATGAGGTAGCTGCTCGACCCGATGTTCACGATAGAGCCGTGCCCGGCCTCGATCATCTGCGGCGCCAGTGCCTGGATCGCGAAGAAGTAGTGGCGTAGGTTCACGTTGATGCGATCGTCGAAATACTCGGGCGTGACGTCTCGCCAGTCGTGACGATCGTCGTTGGCCGCGTTGTTCACCAGCACCGAAACCGGGCCCAACGCGGTGACGGCCGCGGCGCACGCCTGCCGCAAGGCCGCGATATCCACGAGATCGAGCTCGTAGAACAACGGCACATGCGCAGTGCCCGCCTGCACGCACCGCTGGACGGTGGCCTTCGCCTCTGCGGCGCTTCGGTCGACGAAGGCCACCCTGCTGCCCTGCGCGGCGAACTGCTCGACCAACGCAGCGCCGATGCCGGCGGCGCCTCCGGTGATGAACACGCCGCGGCCGGCGAGGGACGGATAGGTGGCATACATGGTCATGGGTGCTCCGAGGGAAGGTCGGGGGTGCTCCACCAGGCCCGAAGCCGATGGGCGTGTGCTGCGTTGACCGATTGAGGTGGCGTCGATCCGTTGAGGATGGCGGTCACCTGTTCGACCGAGCTCATGGACTGGCCACCGGCATTGTCTAGCGTCAGACCGCCAGGAGCGTTGCGCGGGCATGCAGCTATTCAGCGTACACGTCGCCATGCACAGCGAAGCCGACGATCGTCAGGGGTTGGAAGGACTTTGCTGCTCCATCACCCGTTCGGTGCAGGACTGACGAGCGCGTGCAGTGCAGCGCCCGCCATGTCGTGCTGAAGCTGAAGACATGTCGGCACGACGGCGCAACGCACCCGGCAATGCCGCCGCTGGAGTTCACGCAGCGGCTGGCTGCACTGATGCCGCGGCCGCGCCTGACCATCGATGAGCGATGCGCACGGCGCACCGCGCGAGCGACAGCTTACGGCGACCAACCTGGGGCGGTGAATGTCACAGCAGAGGGCACGAAAGCGCAGGTAGAGCGTCGGCTGTGCGGACACCTCGGCAGCGCTGCTTCGGGAAGTCGGCTGATCGCCGAACGCTAGAACCGATCGTTCGGGCCGAGCCTTGCCGCCGTCTCGAGGTGCCAGAGGCCGCTCAACACTCCCTTCAGAGTGGCGCGCCATGCCCGTCTACCGAGGGAACTCGGCAGGCATGTCCCTACAGCGATCCGTCAAAGTGAGCTGTCGGCCACGAGCTGACTTCCGCCACCGGCCGCTCATCAGTGCGACATCTCAGCTGGCGCCATCTCGCGTGAGCGAAACCCGCTGTCGCTCAGACCCGGCCCAGGCACGCGGCCGGAAAAAACTTTGCAGGTTCGGGCAGCAACATCCGACCGCCGGTGCCGGCGCCGCATTGGGCACTGCGCACGCGTGCGCCGTCCTACCTTTCCTTGCGGCACGCTTCCCGCGTATCGGCGAATGCACTGCGCCCGAGCCAGCGCCACAGGTCGCATGCATCACGCGCGCCGCCGCGCACGCGGATTGCACGGCTTTCTACGGCTTCGAGGGCATCGCGGTCGCCGGTCCAGATCTCTGTCAACGCCAGCACCGTCGACTCGACCACCAAGGTGGGCTCTGGCCCCGGGTCGTCGCGACACAGGTCGGCACTGCCACCCTCGACCACCAGCCACCAGCGGCGCTCGCCGGCGTGCGCGTCGGGGAAGCGGAACTGAATGAGCACCGAACGGTCGCGCGGGAACTCGGCGAGGCGCACGAAGCGGCGGATGTCCCACATCAAGAAGCCGACGTCGAGTTGACCGCGCTTGAGGCGGCTGCCGATCCAGCGCGCGCCCCACTCGCCGAGCGCCATGACGATGGGACGCAGCTCCTCGCCGGCGCCGGTCAGATGGTATTCAGCGGGCCCGCCGGCCGCAACGACAACTCGCTTGACGACGCCGATCTCCTCGAGCTTGCGCAGCCGCTGCACCAGCAGCGATGCCGACATGCGCGGCACGCCGCGGCGAATGTCGTTGAAGCGCGTGCTGCCACAGAGCAGCTCGCGCACGACCAATGGCGTCCAACGTTCACCGAACACCTCCGCGCCGCGGGCGACCGTGCAGAACTGGCCGTAGTCGATCATGAATCAAGACTACAGGATGCGAGGCTCGCGGGCGAGTCCAAATTCTGGACTGGCATCCGACAGAGGGCGTGCGCCGCGGCAGGTGCAATTTCTGGACTGGTGCCGCCACCCGTTTGGAACGAAAGTTTCTCCAACCGCCGATACCCGGCGGACTTTGATGACAGGAGACAGGCGAATGAACACCGTGTTGCAACCCTTGGCGCCGGCCACCTTCGACGCGACTAAATTCAAGACCACGACCCGCGCACAGTGGCAGAGTGCGGCCGAGGCATGGCACCGATGGGGCCCGTTCATCGGCAGTTGGCTGGGCGATGCCACCGAGGCGATGTTCGAGATGGCGCGGGTCGGCCCCGGATGCCGCGTCCTTGATGTCGCGGCAGGGGCTGGCGAGCAGTCCCTCGCGGCGGCGCGCCGCGTCGGAGCTGGCGGCCACGTGCTCGCCACTGACATCGCACCGGCGCTGCTGGCCTATGCCGAACGCGACGCGCAGGCTGCCGGCCTGGGCGGCATCATCGCGACGTGGGAGATCGATGGCGAAGCGCTCACGAGCTTGCCGGCGGCTTCGTTCGACATCGCGATCAGCCGCGTCGGACTCATCTACTTTCCGGATCTGCAGTGCGCAATGGCTGGCATGAAGCACGCGCTCAAGGCTGGCGGACGCGTCGCGGCTATCGTCTACTCGACGCCCGACCGCAATGCTTTCTTCTCGATCCCCGTGAAGATCATCCGCGAGCGTGCCCAGCTGCCGGCACCGCTTCCTGGTCAGCCGGGGCCGTTCTCCCTCAGCGGCGATGGGCTCGAGGCCGCGCTCTCAGAAGCGGGATTCAAGGACATTGCAATCCGGCGCGTACCCTCGCCGGTAAAGCTGCCGAGTGCGGCAGAGTGTGTGCGCTTCGAGCGCGAGTCCTTCGGCGCGCTGCACCAGATGATGTCCGCGCTCGATGAGCATCAACGTGCGCAGGTCTGGCATGACATTGAGGCGGCGCTGCTCACGTTCGAGACGAAGGAAGGTTTCGTCGGTCCGTGCGAGATGCTGGTCGGCGTGGGAACGGCGTGATGCCAAGACCGGAGTCGGGCGCCGAGTTGCCTTCGTTCGATTCCGTCCGGAAGCCCGCCGAACGCCGCCTTTGAGGCGGGCTGCCTCGATGCGAACGTCCACTCAGGGTCGAAGAGGTCTACACGCCATTGCCTTTGCGGCGCCCCGCGGGTGGCACGCTCGGCGATCGAGCCGACGTTTGCACCCATCAGTGGTCGTTCCTGCTCAACGCAACTCGCTGAACTCGCTCCGCGCGAACGTGAACGGCGGGTGTTGAGTGGCGGCGCCCACGCTACTGCCGAGGCGCGATGGCCTCGTGCCGTCCGCATGCGGAACTGGCCACAGCCACTCTCAGGATCGGCTTCGCCGCGGCAGCAACATGCCCACCTCGACGCGGTAGCGGCGGTAGCGTTCGCCGAACTGTGCGATCAGATCGCGCTCTTCGAACGCGATGCCGATCAGGATGTAGGCACTGCACCCGAAGGCGAACAGCAGCCGCCCGGCCGTCATGACCGGCACCGCCCAGAAACTCAGCAGCAGGCCGAAGTACAGCGGGTGGCGCACGTAGCGGTACAGCAGCGGCGTCTTGAACTGGACCTCGGGCATGGCGCGCTGTGTGAGACGCGCGAAGACCTGCTGCAGCCCGAACAGCTCGAAATGGTTGATGAGGAAGGTGCTGACCAGCACCAGCACCCAGCCGAGCCCGAACAGGCCCCACAGCAGCGCCGCGCCGAAGCGGTTGTCGACCTGCCACACGACCGGTGCCCCGATCGGCACCCAGAACCAGAACAGCAGCGCCAGCACGAGGCTCGTGGCCGCCACGTAGGTGCTGCGCTCCACGGCTGGGGGCACGACACAAGTCCACCAGCGCTTGAAGCCGCTCCGCGCCATCACGCTGTGCTGAATGCCGAACAGGGCCAGCAGCAGCAGGTCGATGCCCAGGGCCACGGCCCAGGGTGCGCCGGCGCCGACGTCGACCGATTTGGGCACGAGCAGGTTGCCGCTGAAACCGATGAAGTACAGCAAGGCGACGAGGCAGGCCGCGTAGGCGGTCCCGCCGTAGAGAAACGAAATGAGTCCGCGCATCGCGACCTCCAGGGAATGAGCCGAGGTTGAATTGCTTGAGGAGCGTCCGGCGCCGACTACGGGTTCAGCGGTTGCGCGTACATCGCGAACGTCTGCGAGACGATCCTGCCCTTGCGCACGACGAAGGTGTCGGTGCCCAGAGGCAGTTCGGGGCCGGCACTCCAGGTGATGTGCGCCACCTCGCCTTGCACACGCATGCTGCGCAGCGTGAATTGGCCGATGGCCTGCGGCGGCAGCGCGGCGATGAACTCGTCGAAGAACCCGCGGATCGCCGGCTTGCCGCAGTACGCGCGGCCTTCGCAGAGGAAGCAGGCGTCATCGGCGTAGTCGCTCAAGATCGCGTCCAGGCCCTGCTGCTCGAGAAAGGATTTCAGGTGATGGCGCACGACACTTTCGGTGTCGCCGGAGCGTGGGTTCATGGGGAATGTTCTCCAGGGTGAGCGGTTGGTGTCGAGGCATCGTGGCGCAAGTGCCCGCGGCATGCCCTACCGCGCGTCGCCGGCGTTTGATCGCGAATCCGTCATCGGCCCGGAACCGATGTCAGGCCTGCCGTACGTCGCGCAGAATGAACCTCGGCTCCACGATGAACCAGGACACGCTCTCGGACCTCTTGCGCAGCGTGCGGCTGCGCGGCGCGCTGTACTTTCACGTCAGCGGCACGCGTGACTGGGCGGCCGAGGCGCCGCCTTCCCGCGACATTGCGGCCGCCGTGATGCCGGGTTGCGAGCACGTCATGGAGTTCCACGTGGTGCTTTCGGGTGCCTGCTGGGCGGCGGTGGTGGGCGGCGATCCGGTGCCTCTGGCGGTGGGCGACCTCGTGATCTTTCCGCAGGGCGACCCTCATGTGGTCTCCAGTGCGCCCGGCATGCGCGCACCACCGAACGCCCAGGGTTATTTCGAGCGCCAGCAGCAACCCCTGCCGTTCACGCTGCACCTCGATGTGGCGGAGGTTCCTACAGGCTCGGCCCCGGCTGGTGCGGGCGAGACGGTGCTGGTATGTGGCTTCCTCGGTTGCGATCTGCGGCCCTTCAATCCGCTGATCGCGTCGCTGCCTCGCCTGCTGCACTTGAGATCGACCGGCGCCCAGGACTGGGCCGTGCAATGCATGCGCCAGGCCGCGGCGGAATCAGCCAGGCGCAGGCCGGGTGGCGGCGCCATGCTCGAGCGGCTAAGCGAGATGATGTTCATCGACGCCATCGGACGCTACCTCGCCGCCCTGCCCGAGGACAGCCAGGGCTGGCTGGCAGGGCTGCGTGACCGCTTCGTGGGCCGCGCCCTCACGCTGCTGCATGCGGCGCCTGGCGATCCATGGACCGTGGAGGAGCTGAGCCAGCGAGTGGGGCTCTCCCGCTCGGCCTTGCACGAGCGCTTTGCCGCGCTGATCGGGCAGGCGCCGATGCAGTATCTCGCCAACTGGCGCATGCAGGTGGGGGCCACGCTGCTGCGCGATACGGCCAGCACGGTGGCCGCCGTGGCCCAGGAAGTGGGCTACGAGTCAGAGGCGGCGTTTGCGCGGGCCTTCAAGCGCCAGGTGGGCCAGCCGCCGGCAGAGTGGCGGCGCAAGGCCAAGGGTTGAAGGTTCCTCTCGCTGCGCGAGCCTGCGTTGTTGGGTGAAGGGCACTTCGCCTTGCGGCCTGTTCTGTGGCCACCGAACATGGCTACGAACGCAGGAGAGCGCCAAGGCCCGCTGTCAGGCGGGCCGAGCATGGCAGCCAAGTTCTGCTTGGGGTCGAATTGACACCTTGAACGTCGGCTCCGCGGACACGTCTTGCGGCCTCGCTCGGTGCAAATCACTTTGGCGCCGCTCGATAGCGACCATCCGAGTCCGTTGAGGCAGTGGAGATCAAGGACCGTGCAGGTAGTGCGAACGATCAGTCCACAGGTCGGCTGGCAGCCGTGCTTGCGGACGAGGGTCAGTGGGCGTGGGAAGAAAGCGAACGCTCGACCTTCACTTCCGGCCACAAAGAATCCACCGCCAGCCGCCAAGCGAACGCTCTCTTACGGCGGATCGCTGGCATTGATTCGGCAGCAGCGACCGACTGAGGCCGGTGCGCGCCGACCTCGCAGTTCTCACGCCGTCACTCTGACCCAGCGCCCGAGCGACGGCACGCGGGTCGCGTTCAGGATGAACAGCAGGTACCAGCCGGGCGGCGCAAGGTTCGCGTTCGCCGGCATGTCCACCGTCAGCGCCGCGGCTGCGACGCCGCTGACGACCACCTCGAGCCCGCGCTGCGACATGTTGAAGCCGTGCGTCACCGCACCCGAGCGCAGCAGCACGACCTCGGTGATGTCGGCCGCGTTGGGCGTATCGATGACGAAGGCGGCGCCGTAGTTGATCGTCGCCGGCGCGTTCGCGATCACTGGCCGCGGCAGATCGAAGTAGCCAGGGAAGAAGCGCTCGTGCGGCGTCGGCGCACCGCCGGACTGCGGGTCACCGCCGCCGAGGATGCTGCCGTCGGCGAGCAGGATGAACGACGAGTGATAGCTGCGCACGTATTTCATCGGCGGGCCGGTCACCCAGCCGTCGCCCGGATTGCGCGGATCGAAGATCTCGCACACGCCGCCGTCGGCGCCGCCGCTGACGCCGCCGGCGATGAAGACACGGCCATCGGGCAGCAGGGTTGCGGTGAATTGCTCGGGGCGCGGCACGTTCAGGTTCGGCAGCGCGGTCCACGCCGGCGTCGCGGCCGACAGGTCGATCGTCTCGGCGGTGCTCTGCGCCGGCGCCGGGTTGCCGCCCGCAATGCAGGCCACCGGCTCGTAGTTCGGCGGTCGCAGTATGAACAGCACCGACGTGCCTTTCTCGCCGCCGGTGCTGCGGTTGCCGGCAATCGTGGCGAATGACTCCGGCGCCAGCGGCGTTGCCAGGTCGAGCCGATGCGTCGGGTCGTGCGGCCCGGCGATGAACAGGCGGCCGTCGGGCAGCAGGTAGGTCCACGGGTAGAACTGGTGGTGGTTCATCGAGGCCGCGAATCCCACCGGCGCGGCCCAGCCGACGCCGTGCGTGTAGCGCTCGAAGTTCTTTGCGCTCGGCCCGTACAGCGTGACCGCGGTGCTGTCGGCGAGCGTCAAGGTGGTCGAGTAGAAACGGTTCTCGGCGGTGTCGCCGACGCGCGTCCAGGTCAATGCGGCGGGGTCGAAGTTGAACGCCTTGTCGGGCGAGAAGCCGCCGTGGATGAGCACGGTGCCGGGCGCGGTGTCGAGCACCGTGTGTTCCGCGGACCACATGTCAGATGTGCTCGGATTCAGGCCCGGCGAGTCCGCAGGCTGGTTCGCCGGCAGCAGGTAGCTGCCCGCCGGCGTCGAGTAGTCCCACACGCGCGACTGGTCCGCTCGTGTGTAGCCCCAGTACAGCACGCGCTGCGTGTTCGGCAGCAGCACCGAGTGCATGAACGCCACCTCGGGCGCGCCAGCGACTTCTTCCCATCGCCCGCCGCCGTGGCCGTGGCAGGGATGCGGATCGACGTCCGGGCAGGCGTTGCTGCCGTCGTCGAGCGGCAAGCCGGTGCGGTGGCTGATCTCGTGCGCCATTGCGTCGGTGAGCCAGATGCTCTGCCGCGCGCGCACCAGGCCGACCATACCGTTGGCCATGTGGTGATGCACGTGGCAATGGAAGACGAAATCGCCCTTCAAGCGGCGCAGCGTCGCGCCGCGCGGGCGGTGCGCCGGGTCTTGCGCCTTCTCTTCGTCGGCGCTGAGCAGCAACACCGGCGGGATTTCGGCCTCGACGACGAACGATTCGGCTGGTCCCATGCTGCGGATGTCGACCGACTCTCCGCCGAACTTCCAGCGCATCGCATGCGGATGGAAGTTGTGCCAGGTTTCGCTGGTGTCGAGGTTGAACACGTACCAGCGGATGCGCTGGCCGCTGCGCCCGACGATGGTCGGCGTGTTGCCGACGAAGCCGCGGCCGTTGATGCAGTGCGTGGGCATCGTCGCGCCCTGCTTCGACGTGGCCGTGTGGTGGAAGATGCTGTCGTTGATCCAGCGCACCGTGCCGCCGACGCCGACCGTCACCTCTGCCGGGCTGAAGGCCATCGGCGGCCCGCCGACGATCGTCACCGTCACCGGATCGGGGCCGCCGGGCACGACGTGCACGACGCCGGTCATCTCCGGATGGATGCGGCAGAAGTACTCGAAGTCGCCGGCGGTGTCGAACACCAGTTCGGCCTCGCCGCCGAGCTCTTCGATGTCGCCAGTGTCGAACACCGGCTTGCCGGTGGGGTTGCTCATCAGGTGGAAGAACACCGGCACGTGGTCGGTATCGACGAAGCGGCGCGGCAGCGCCAGCTCCCTCACCGCGAACTCTTCGAGGAACTCGAGATGCTGCTTCAGCAACTGTCGCGTCTCGGCCTTCAGCCGGCGCAGATGGATGTGCGGCGCCAGCGTGAGGATCGTCTCTTCGTCGAACTCGAACTTCTCCGGCAGGCGCTTGTCGCGCAACACCGGCAGCTTCTCGAGCCGCTCGATGTCGAGGTAGATCGGCCGCAACAGCCGCCACGGGAAGCGGAAGCGCCGCGGTGGGCGGTCGCAGGGGCCGAGCACGACGATGCCGCCGAACAGCCCCTGCTCGATCTTCATGTCGGTGTGGTGCGTGTGGTCGTGAAACGGCCAGGCGCCGAGCGCGTTGTCGGGCACGTCGAAGGTATAGGTCCAGGTGTCGCCGGGACAGATGGCGTCGGAGCGCCCGCCGTGGTGCGCTGCCTGGGTGCCGAATGGCCACGAGCCGTCGGAATCGATGCCGTAGCGCACGCCATGCGCATGCAGCGAGTGCGACACGTCGTCGGTGTTCCAGACGTGGATCTTCAGCCGCTGGCAGGGCCGCGTGTAGATCACGGTGCCCGGCACGCGGTGGTCGTAGGCGGGCTCGTTGATGTCGGCCGCGATCAGCTTGTCGGGCTTCGGGATCAAGTAGCCGGAGTCGAGGTACTCGCGATAGACGACCGCGGTGAGCGAGCGCGCGTCGATCTCGGCCTGCGGGATCAGCGCGTTCTCGTGGCCGTGGTTGCGCATGCAATCGCGTCCGTACTGCACCGGCGGCACCACCTTGTCCTGCGGCTTGACGGGGCTGTACGGGTCGATGCGCTCGATCTTCAGGTAGATGTGCCGCTCGTCGCACACCGGCGGCTTCGGGTGCTGCGCCTTGATCTCGACGCCGACCTGCGGCTGACGCACGTTCCACAGCACCGAGTCCTCGGTCGATGCGAGCAGTTCGTTGCTGCACCACACCTTGAAGTACAGGTCCGGCCAGCGGTCGAGGAAGATGTCGCGGAACGCAGCCTCGTCGAAGGTGATCGTGAACGAACCGTCGCTGCGCGTGCTGGCCGAACCGAGGTGGTCGTCCACGAACAGAAAGTCCTTGTCCCAGGCCTCGACGCGCACGCCGCCGATCGGGTCGCCGGTGAAGGAGTCGATGACCTTGCCCCTGATCTCGTAGCGCATGTGCTGTCTCCCTGCGTCTGGCTGAGCGGCTGAGCGGAGTTGCGCGAGCCACTGTTCAACTCAATGTAGGCGGCGGCCCGGCGTCCCGCCTCCCCAAGAACCTCTGACGATCGGCATCGTCCTAGGGGTGGAGCGGTGCCGGCCGACTCCCTGTGCAAGAGTCCATCGCTGCCGACCCCGGAGACGCCCTGAATCTTCAAGGGCGCGCCGAACGACCCCTCAACAAGGACGCGCCCCTCGGAGCTTGTGGTCGCGCGCAGCCGTGCCCGCGCCACCACCGGGTTCACGATGTTGCCCGCGGCGCACACCAGGATGACGCCCGCCTCGTAGGGCCTCGTTCACCCGTCGTTGAGCTCGTCGACCACCGCCGAAAGAAAGACCCCGAGGCTTACGTTGATCACCTTCACCTGGCCGGCGCCCATGATTGACCAGGCCAAGCGCCTTCTCGTCGAGGGGCAGCCTGTGCGACACACCATGATTGCCTACGTGGAGGAAGGCCGCAGGGGTCAGCACGTACCTGCGATCGTCCCCGAAGTTGATGGCAAGAGCATCTCGGGGCGGCTCGTCCACAAACACTGCTGGACCCCCGGAGCGGTCATAGGTGGCAACCGCGTTGCCGAACTGCGTTGGCAGGTAGTCATCCCCTGAACGGCGGATTCATGCACGGCGGCAGTTCGGAGGGCGGGCGGCGGGCCTACTTGCGGAGGATGGCGAGTGGGCGTGGGCAGAATGCGAACCGTCTACCCGAGCTCCCGGCCAGGAAGAAACCGTCATCGCCGCCGGTCAAGCGCTCCCTTCAGACTGGTTGCGGCCGCTCCCGGTGTAGCAGAAACGACCGTCAGCTTCACATGACGGTCGATTGATGTTGACGATGTGCTGCAAAAGAAGTTTCGGCGGGTCGCGGCGACGACGGGAGTCAAACCTTTTGGGTCGGTGGTTGCGCTGGAGCGCCAGCCGCCAAACACGTCATTCCTGCACCCCGCTGCTCACGCGCCGAACTTCGCCCGCGGCCTGATCATGAAGCCCGCACTACGCTGTTCGATCACGTGAGCGACCGTGCCCGCCGGTCTCATATTCCTTTGTTCGTTGGTTCGATCCGAGCATGGCCTACCAGTCAATTCGCCTTGCCGAACAAGCGCGGCACCGCCAGCACGAAGTCGGCCCAGTAGGTGATGATGATCAGCGTCGCCAGCAGCGGCACGTAGAACGGCAGCACTGCGCGCGTCATCTGCGCCAAGCTGATCTTGGCGATGTCCATCATGATGAACAAAATCACGCCGAAGGGCGGCGTCAGCGTGCCGATCAGCAGGTTGACGATCAGCACGATGCCGAAGTGCACAGGGTCGATGCCGAGTGCGACGATCAGCGGGAACAGGGTCGGCGTGGCGATCAGCAGAATCGCCGTGGTCTCCATCACACAACCGATCATCAGCAGCGCGATGTTGATGACCGCGAGAATCACGTACTTGTTGTCGGAGATCGACATCATGAATTGCGCCAGCTTCATCGGCGCCTGCGAGGTGGCGACGATCCAGCCGAATGGCACCGCGCAGGCGATGATGAAGACCAGCACGCCGCAGGTGACCAGCGTTTCGCGCAGCGCCTCGAACACGTCGCGCCAGCGCAGCTCGCGCTGCAGGAAGCCCAGCGCCGCCGCGTAGACGACCGTCAGCGCGCCCAGTTCGGTGGGCGTGGCCACGCCGGCCAGCAGGCCCACGGTCAGCAGCACCGGCGCGGCCAGCGCGGGCAGGGCGCGCACGAAGGTGCGGCCCAGGCGCGGATACGACAGCGGTTGTGTCTGCGGCGAGGCGATGCGGCCGGTGCGCACCATCCAGTAGATCGCCACCATCAGGCTGCCGCCCATCAGCAGGCCCGGAAGGAACCCGGCGAGGAACATCTCGGCCACCGACACCTGCACCATCACCGCGTACACGACCATGATCACCGACGGCGGGATGATCGGGCCGATGATCGACGAGGCGGCGCTGACCGCGGCGGCGAACGCCGGGTCGAACCCCTCCTTGCGCATCGCGTTGACCTCGACCACGCCGAGCCCGGCCGCGTCGGCCTGCGCCACGCCGCTCATGCCGGCGAAGATCATGCTGGCGACGACGTTGACGTGCGCCAGCCCGCCGCGGATATGGCCGACCAGCGCGGCGGCGAAGGCGAAGATGCGGTCGGCGATGCCGGCGCGGTTGAGCAGGTGCCCGGCCAGCACGAACAGCGGAATCGCGATCAGCACGAAGCTGTCCAGCCCGGTGCCCATGCGCTGCACGACGATCGACAGCGGGATCGGCTGCGTGAGCACGATCGTGACGATGGCCGACAGCCCCATCGCGAAGGCCACCGGCATCTCGAGCGCGATCAGCACGGCCAGCATGCCGAACAGCAGCAGCAAAGTCATGCGGCGGTCGAGGGCTCGCGGCGGCCACCCATCAGCGCGAGGTCGCGCAGCAGCAGCCACAGCGTGGTCAACGCCATCGACGCTGCCGACACGGTGAGCGGCAACGAATAGAACCAGCTGCGCGGCAGCTCGATCGGCAGCGAGATGGTGCTCGATCGCGACTCGACGCCCATCACCTTGATGCCCTGCACCACCAGCACGCCGAGCGTGACCAGCATCAGCAGCCACACCAGCGCGCGCAGCGCGGCGCCGGCGCGCGGCGGCAGGCGGCTGCCGACGGTGGCGATGAAGATATGCCGCCCGTGCTTCAGGCCGAGGCTGGCGCCGACGAAGACCATCCAGATGAACGCATAGGTCGCCGACTCCTCGACCCACGCGATCGGCCGGCCCAGCGCATAGCGGGTGAACACCTGCACAGTGATGGCGCTGACGATGAGCACGATCAGCGCCACGCCGAGGCCGAGCTCAAGCGCGCCGATGCGGTCGAGCAGGCGCTTGTACGCGGCGAGCATGCGGCTACAGCTTCTGGATCTGGTCCCACAGCCCGGTGGACCAGGCGCCGTCCTTCTCCATCTTGGCCACGCCTTCCTTGGCGCGCTGCTGGATCGGCGCCTTGTCGATCGGCGTGACCTTGGCGCCCTCGGCCGCCATCTTGCGCACCACGTCCTCGGTCTCGGCCTGCGCGGTCTTGCGGGTGTTCTGCACCGCGTCGGCCGCGCAGTCGGTCACCACCTTCTGCACGTCGGGCGCCAGCGCGGTGAAGGACTTTTCGTTGATCGTGATGTGGGCAGAGGACATCAGGTGGTCGGTGCGGATCACGTGGTTCGCGGCTTCGTGGAACTTGGCGGAGTAGGCCGACGAGATGGGCCCCTCGGCGGCTTCGACCACGCCGGTCTTCAGCCCCAGGTAGATCTCGCCCCAGGCAAGGCGCGACGGGCGCGTGCCCAGCGTTTCCCACAGCGTCAGGTAGGTCTTGATCTCGGGCACGCGCATCTTCACGCCGTTGAGGTCGGCGAGCGCGGCTACCGGTTTCTTCGAGAACAGGATGCGCGGCTGCGTCGGCGCCGCGGCCAGGATGCGCAGGCCCTGCTCCTTGCGCAACTTCTCAGCCATCGCGGCGTAGGTCGGGCTGTCGAGGAACTTCTGCATGTGGTCGCCGTCGCGGAAGGTGAAGCCCCAGGCGAGGATGGCGTAGTCCTTGACCCAGTTGGCGTACCAGTCGAGCACGTCGCCGTAAATGTGCACCGAGCCCTGCATCGTCTGCTCGATCACCTGCACGTCGCTGCCGAGCTGTTCGCCTTGGATGAAGTTGACTTTCAGCTTGGCGCTCGCCTTGTCGTTGACGCAGGCGGTGAAGCGCAGGTTCTGCCGGTCGAGGATCGAGCCGATGGCGTCCGAGCCGCCGAAGGTGAGCGTCGTCTGCGCCGATACGCCGCCCGCGAGCGTCATCAAGGCGGCCATGAGGGCGGATCGCGTGTGCAAGGCAAGCATGTTGTCTCCTTGGGGTGTGTTCAGGTGGACTGCCGCGCCGGCGCAGGGTCGAAGTAACGGCGCTGCAGCGCCGTCTGGTTCTCGTAGATCGAGCCCTGGTTCGCGGCCGGCGGCAAGGGCATGCGCACCGGGCAGGCGACCGTGCGCGGCTCGACGGTCGGCTCGCCGACCAGCAGCCGCGCGTTGAAATCGTTCCATTCGGCCACGCCCATCAACGGAAACGCATCGGCCGCGGCGAACTCGTAGAGCAGCAGGTTGCGCGACTGCGCCGAGCGGTTCTGCGCCGAGCCGTGCACGGCGCGAACATGGTGGAACGAGCAGGCGCCGGCCGGCGCGATCAAGGGCTTGGCGCGAGCAAAGTCGAGCCCGTCGCGCGTCGGCTCCATGGCGCCGCAGAAACGGCCGTCGGCGCCGTGATGATCGTAGGTGGGGCCGCGGTGGCTGCCGGGCAGGACCATCAGTGGCCCGTTCTGCTCCGTGGCGTCGTCGAGCAGCACACCGACCGCCAGCAGATCGTCGTTGGTGTGCGGATAGAAGGCCCAGTCCTGGTGCCATTCCACCGGCGAGCCGACCTCGGGCGCCTTCAGGTTGAGCTTCGATCCGTGCAGGCGCACGCCGCTCGGGCCGAGCAGCGCGCCGAGCACCGCGAGCAGCCGCGGCGAGCGCATGAACTCGGCGAACACCGGGTCCACCAGGTGCGGCTTCTTGATGCGTCGCACCCGCGGCTGCTGTGCGCTGTGGCTGGGCTCGAGATCGTAGACATCGTCGTGCGAGCTCACCGCGCGCGCGCTTTCGATCAGCTGGGCGAGCACATGCTTCATGCGGCGACGGGTCACGTCGTCGAGCAGCCCCTCGACGACGATGAAGCCGTCGCGGCGGTACTGCTCCACAACACCTGCGTCGATGTCGGCCATGCCTCGGTTTCCTTTTGGGCGAATTGAGCCCGAACAATGGTTGCGCTACCATCGATGCTTGCGGATGTTAGGATCGCTGTCAATTCAGGCCATACCCTCACGGCCCTTTGCCGATGCCTTCTGCAACGCCGCCCGCCAAACGCAGGGCATCGCCCGACAGGGTGCGCATGGAAGACGTGGCGCGCGAAGCCGGGGTGGCCCCGATCACGGTCTCGCGGGCGCTGAACACGCCGGACAAGCTTTCGCCGCAGACCTTGAGGGCGGTGCGCGCTGCCGTCGACCGCCTGCGCTACGTGCCCAACCTGACTGCAGGCAGCCTGGCCTCCAAGCGTTCGCGGACCGTGGCGGTGATCGTGCCCACGGTCGCCAACTCGATCTTTTCCGACACCATCGATGGCCTGGCCCAGGCGCTGTCGCCGCAGCGCTACCAGTTGCTGCTCGGCCAAACCCACTACCGGCAGGACGATGAGGTCGCGCTGGTGCAGGCCTTTCTCGGCCGTCGCGTCGACGGGCTGGTGCTAACCGGCGTGCACCACGCCCGCGGCGTGCGCAGCAGCGTGCTGCGCGCCGGCGTGCCGGTAGTGGAGACCTGGGACCTGGCCGAACGCCCAATCCACCTGCTGGTCGGTTTTTCCAACCGCGCCGCCGGCCATGCCGCTGCGCGCTACCTGCTCGGCAAGGGCCACGCGCGGCTGGGGTACATCGGCGGTGGCGACGACCGTTCGGTGGCGCGACTGCAGGGCTTTCGCGAGGCCGCGCTCGCGGCCGGCGCGCCCGAGGTGGTCAGTGTGCTGCTGCCGTTCCCTGCGACACCCGCCGACGCGAGCGCTGCGCTGGTCGAAGTGATGGCCAGGGCCCCGCCGCGGGCCATTTTCTGCAGCAACGACATGGTCGCTGCCGCGGCCTTGTTCGAGTGCGCGCGCCGCCGCGTCCGCGTGCCGCAGGATCTGGCGATCATGGGCTTCGCCGACCTGCCGATCGCAGCCGTCACCGAGCCGCGGCTGACTTCGATGCAGGTGCGCGCCGAAGCGATGGGCCTGCGAGCCGGCGAAATGCTGCTGGCCCACCTCGAGGGCGCCGACTCACATGGCCGCATCGTCGATCTGGGCTTTGCGGTGGTCGAACGGGCCAGTGCTTAGCGGCCGTTGCCGCGGCGCTCCGACTTCACTTGCTGACGGGAGCTCAGCGATTGAGCAGCTTGTCCGACTGCGCTCGGCCGATGTTGGAAGAGGCGTGTGTTCATGCGAGTTGCGGGCTTTGTTCAGGGCCACCCACTCGGCCGGCGGCGAGCCTTCGACACGTGAGTGACGGGTTTCACAAGGGGCGAAGGACTGCAAAGGGTCGAAGGGGCCTGCACGCCGTACCCGTTGCGGCACGGGCGCGCGACTCAGCTCGCACATCGGGCCGACGTTCGCGCTCATGAGCGGGCGCTCGCGTCCTACGGGGTGAGTCAACGACGCACGGCAATGAGTCCAAGTTCGCGCGACCCCGCGCGCGCGAGCACTTAGACTCCGGGTCGAATCACTCCTGGAGACCGACGTAAATGGCCAATCAGACTCTCGCTCAGGTCCAAAAGCAGATTGCGGCACTCGAGGCGAAGGCGGCAAAGCTGCGCGAGGCGGAGAAGGCCGGCGTCATCGCCAGAATCAAAGAGGCTATCAAGGTCTACGGCATCGCGCCGCGAGAGCTCTACAGTTCCCCACCTGTGAAGGTGAAGCCCAATCAGAAGAAGGCCATCGCCGGCGGACCAAGGTTCTCTGACGGCATGGGAAACACATGGATTGGCCGTGGCCCATACCCCCAGTGGGTGAGAGACGCGCTGGATGCTGGCAAGAAGCTCGCGGACTTTGCCGTTGGCGGCGACACGATCAAGGCCACGGCGAATGAGGGGTCGAACAAGACTGCCATCAAGAAGACCGCATCGAAAAGCGCGAAGAAGCCTGGGCCTGCCAAGTACAAGGACCGCACAGGCAACAGCTGGAGTGGCCGTGGCCCGAAACCGAACTGGCTCAAGCAAGCCCTGGCCGGCGGCAAGACGCTCGAGGATTTGCGAGCCTAGGTCTGGTGCCGCTCAGTGCGCCGACGCAGGCCTGGCGTGAAGGAGTATTGACGCGCACGCGCCTGTTAGCTGATCGCCTCGCCGCGCCGCAAACGATACGGTCTACAGCAGGTCTCGGCCATCAGGGAACTGTGGAGCGCCGCTCGGTCAATGTCAGCAACGCGCGCTGAACCGGTCATTGATGTCGCCGAACTGGCCGACGGCCCACGACCCGTTGTCGCCCATCGACGCCGACTAGAGCAGACCTTCAGAGCGTCGTCCCACGCGAGTAGTCGCGCACAGTTGTCCGCGCAAGGAGTTGCCAACCGAACGCCGGTTCACGTTCGCGTCGACAGCCGGGATGTCGCGTGATCACGGGCGTCGCCGGGGCCGCAAGGCTTCTCAGCGCGCAGCCACGACCACGGCCATCAGTGCTGAGAGCTCGGCAAGCATCGATGGGGTGTCGGGCGGCTTCAGGTCGCGCCGCTTGGCCACATCGTCCCAAACTCGCAAACGCAGCGCGTCTCGGGCGTGGGCTTGACGCGTGAACGCCGCGCACTCATCGTTTGTCATCGGGCCACCCTGCAGCGCCAAGCTGCGCACTGAATCGGGCGAAAGCGACGCGGCGTAACCGGGTTGCGTACTCACCAGGCAGCGCTTGGCCGCCACGTGCAGCGCCACCGGGCGCGCCACCGCTGGGCCGAAGAGGGCGGTCAATCCGGCCGCTCCGATGTGCTCGTGCATGTCGTCGATGCCCTGCACCGTCGGTGATCCCTCAAGTACCGTCATCAGGTGCCCCACATCGTGCAGCCAGGCCGCCAGTTGCAGCTACGGCGACGTGCGCGCCTGCAGTGCCAGCCGGCCGCTCTGCCAGGCATGCTCGAGCTGGCTCACACCTTCGCCTTGGTAGGCGATGTGGCCCCTGGCACTCCACAGAGAAACTAAGTCGGATGGCGTTTGCACCGCCTCAGTTTGCCACGCAGTCACGGTGATGGAACGTCGGCGGCGCATGCCCCGGGGTCTACCCTCGACCAGCGAGTTCTGTCACCAAACCGTCGCAGTCCACCGATAGGTTCACTGGCTGTCTTCAACATAGGTGCCTTCGTAGCGCCACGAGGAGTCTTCATGTTCAGCAAAACCATTGCCGCCGCCCTGCTGGGCGCGGCGGCAGTTTCGGCGCACGCGCAAGAACTGACTGTCTACACGGCGCTCGAAGCGGACCAGATCAAGGCCTACCAGGCCGGCTTCGCTAAGGCATACCCCGACGTGAAGATCCGCTGGGTGCGTGACTCCACGGGCGTGGTAACTGCGAAGCTGTTGGCCGAGAAGGCCAATCCGCAGGCCGACGTGGTCTTCGGGCTGGCCGCCACCTCGCTGATGCTTCTCGACAAGGAAGGCATGCTGATGGCTTACGCGCCCAAGGGCATGGACCAGCTCAAGCCGATGATGCGCGACAAGGCCAACCCACCAAAGTGGGTCGGCATGGACATCTGGGCCTCGGCGATCTGCTTCAACACCGTGGAGGCCGGCAAGAAATCCATCCCGGCACCGACCTCCTGGGCCGACCTGGTCAAGCCGGCGTACAAAGGCCAGATCACGATGCCCAACCCAGCGTCGTCGGGCACGGGCTACCTGATGGTCACCGGCTGGATTCAGATGATGGGCGAAGACGCGGCTTGGAAGTACATGGACGGCCTGCACCAGAACGTCGCCTCTTACACGCACTCGGGCTCCAAGCCCTGCCGCCAGGCGGCCGCCGGCGAGTATGCGGTGGGCTTCTCATTCGAGTACCGCGCCAACAAGACGAAGAAAGACGGCGCTCCGATCGACGCCATCCTGCCCAAGGAGGGCCTGGGCTGGGACATGGAGGCCGCCTCGATCATGGGCACCACCAAGCAGGTCGATGCGGCGAAAAAACTGCTCGACTGGGCGGTCACGGCCGATGCCAACAAGCTCTATGCCGAGAACTTCGCGATTGTTGCGATGCCCGGCGTGCAGAGCAAGCTCGAACACATCACGGGCGATGTGGAGAAGATGCTGGCGAAGAACGACTTCGCCTGGTCGGCGGCCAACCGCGAGCGCGTCCTCGCGGAGTGGAAGAAGCGCTACGACGGCAAGACCGAAGCCAAGTAGGACGCAGAGGACCTGCCATGACGCCGAACGTCGAACCGGACACCTACCTCACGATCCGCGGCCTCAGCAAGCGCTTCGGTGACTTCACCGCGCTGCACGATGTCGACCTCGATATCCGGCGCGGCGAGTTCATCTCCTTCCTCGGCCCGTCGGGCTGCGGCAAGACGACGCTACTGCGCGCGATCTCGGGCCTCGATGTGCAGACCACCGGCAGCGTGCACCAGGACGGGCGAGACATTTCCAATCTGCCGGTCAACCAGCGCGATTTCGGCATCGTGTTCCAGTCCTACGCGCTGTTTCCTAACCTGCGCATCAAGGACAACGTGGGCTACGGCCTGGTGGCGGCCAAGAAGGAGCGGGCACAGATCGACGTCCGCGTCAAGGACTTGCTTGCCATGGTCGGCCTGGCCGACCAATCCGACAAGTACCCGGCCCAGCTGTCGGGCGGACAGCAGCAGCGTGTCTCGCTGGCGCGTGCACTGGCGCTCTCGCCGGGACTGCTGTTGCTGGACGAGCCGCTGTCGGCTCTGGACGCGCGCGTGCGCGCACATCTGCGCGGCGAGATTCGGGCGCTGCAGCAGCGCTTGGGCATCACCACCGTGATGGTGACGCACGACCAGGAAGAAGCGCTGACGATGTCCGACCGCATCGTCGTGATGAGCAAAGGCCGCGTCGAGCAGGTTGGCACGCCCGACGAGGTTTACCGCAAGCCGGCCTCGCCGTTTATTGCCGACTTCATCGGCCGCATGAATTTCATGGAGGGCCGGCTGCTCGCGGACTCGAAGGCGGACTGCCAGGGGACGGTGCTGTCCTTCGACGCCGCACTGGATCGCGCTCACGGTACGGCCATCACCCTGTGCCTGCGGCCCGAAGACATCGTCGTGCGCAACACCGACGGTGGTGCCAACACCTTCGAAGCCGACGTCGGTGCGATGGAGTTCATGGGCAACCACTTTGCGACCACGCTGCACCTGCCGGGTTCCCGGCTGAGCGTCAGCGCCGACCTGTCGATGAACGACGTTCGCGACCTGGGCATCCGCACCGGCGCCCGCATCGCGGCCGCCCTGCCGCCCGATCGGCTGCACGTTTTTGCCGCCTCTTGAACACCGCCACGCAGAACGCACCGATGGCTGCGCCGCTGCAGTCACGCGGCGCGCCCGTGCGCCAGCGCACGAGCAGCGACGACATCGCGATGCGTTCGGTGCTGGTGCTCATCACGCTGTGGTTGCTCGTCACCGTGCTGCTGCCGCTGGGCGCGCTGCTGGTCAAGAGCGTGCAGGCTGCCGACGGCTCGTTCGTCGGCCTGGCCAACTTCGCGCAGTACTTCGCCAACCCGGCGCTGACGCAGTCGATCTGGAACAGCGTCTGGATGTCGCTGCTCAGCACCGCCCTGTGCGTTCTGCTGGCATTCGTGTTTGCGTACGGCATCCACCGCACCTGCATGCCGGGGCGTACTGCGTTCAAGCTGATCTCGCAGGTGCCGTTGCTCGCACCGTCGCTGCTGCCGGCGATCAGCCTCGTCTACCTGTTCGGCAACCAGGGCATCGCCAAGGGCCTGATGTTCGGGCACTCCATCTACGGCCCGACCGGCGTCGTGATGGGCGAGGTGTTCTGGACCTTCCCGCATGCGCTGATCATCATCAGCACCGCGCTGGCCACCTCGGATGCTCGGCTCTATGAAGCGGCCGAGTCGCTCAAGGCTGGCGCCTGGCGCACCTTCTGGACCGTCACCCTGCCTGGCGCGCGCTACGGGCTCATCAGCGCGACGTTCGTGGTCTTCACGCTGGTGATCACGGATTTCGGCGTGCCCAAGGTCATCGGCGGCCAGTTCAACGTGCTGGCCACCGACATCTACAAACAGGTCATCGGGCAGCAGAACTTCCGCATGGGTGCGGTGGTCGGCTTGATCCTGCTGTTGCCAGCGGTGTTGTCTTTCTTCGTCGACCAATGGGTGCAGTCGCGGCAGAGCACCGCGATGTCATCGCGCGCCGTGGCCTTTGCGCCCAAGCCCGATCGCGCCGTCGACCGTGCCTTCTTCGTGATCTGCGTGCTGATCGCTGCGGCGATTCTGGTGATGATCGGTGTGGCCTTCTTCGCCTCGCTGGCCACGCTCTGGCCCTACAACCTGATGCCTTCGTTGAAGAACTACGACTTCGGCAACATGGACGGCGGCGGCTGGGGCAGTTTCTTCAACTCCCTGCGCCTGGCCGGCCTGGTGGCGGTGTTCGGCACTGCGGTGGTCTTTGTCGGCGCCTACCTCGTCGAGAAGACAAAGGGCTTTCGCAGCGCTCGCGTGCTGTTCCAGTTCCTGGCACTGCTGCCGCTGGCCGTGCCGGGCATCGTGCTCGGCCTGGGCTACATCTTCTTTTTCAATCTGCCCGGCAACCCGGTGAATTTCATCTACGGCACCATGACCATCCTGGTCGTCTGCACGATGGCGCACTTCTATTCGGTGGCGCACCTGACCGCCATCACTGCCCTAAAGCAGATCGACCAGGAGGTGGAAACCGTCTCGGCCTCGCTGCGCGTGCCACTGGCGTCGACCTTTCTGCGTGTCACGCTGCCGGTGTGCCTGCCAGCCGTGCTGGACATCGCGATCTATCTGTTCGTCAATGCGCTGACCACGGTCTCGGCCGTGGTCTTCTTGTACTCGCCCGACACCACGCTGGCATCGATCGCCGTGCTCAATATGGATGACGCGGGCGACACGGCACCTTCTGCCGCGATGGCGATGACGATCTTTTTCGCCGCGTTGACCGTGCGCGTGGTCTACAGCAAGGTGATTCGCGGCCTGCTCTTTCGCACGCAGGCCTGGCGCACGCGCTGACGTTGTCCGGACACACGTATGAGCACAACCGACACCCACTTCGACCTGGCCGTCGTCGGCGCCGGTATCGTCGGCCTGGCCCATGCGCTGGCCGCCGCGCGCCTTGGCAAGAAGGTGGTCGTCATCGACCGCGACGCGCAAGCCAACGGCGCGTCCATCCGCAACTTCGGCTTCGTCACCGTCACCGGCCAGCAGGCCGGTGCCTGCTGGCAGCGTGCCATGCGTTCGCGCGACGTCTGGGCCGAAGTGGCGCCCCAGGCCGGCATCACCGTCGAACACGCCGGGCTGTGCGTTGCGGTGCGCCGCGACGCTGCAGTTGACGTACTGGAAGCCTTTGCCGCCACCGAAATGGGCCGCGCTTGCGAGCTGCTGACACCATCGCAAGCCAAGGCGCGAGCGCCGCTGCTGCGCGACGACGCGCTGCGTGTCGCGCTGTGGTCGCCGCACGAACTGCGCGTCGAAAGCCGCGACGCCATCCCACGTCTGGCGGCTTGGCTGCAAGAGGCGCATGGCGTCAGCTTCCTGCGTTCGACGCTGGTTCATGACGTGGCACCGCCGCGCCTGCAGACCAACCGCGGCGTGGTGCATGCTGAGGCTGCGGTCGTGTGCCCCGGCGACGACTTTCTGACCCTGTTCCCCGACCGCCTGGCCGCCTATGGCCTGACGCGCTGCAAGCTGCACATGCTGCGCGTTCAGGTCGATCGCGCTCGGCCGCGTCTGGGCTCTGCGGTGATGTCCGATCTGGGTTTGGTGCGCTACCTGGGTTATGCCGAACTGCCGCAGGCGCAGGCACTGCGTGGCCAGCTCGAGGCCGAGGAAGCGCCGGCCCTGGCCAACGGCGTTCACCTGATCGTCGTGCAGTCGGCCGACGGCTCGCTGGTGGTGGGCGACAGCCACCACTACGGCCAGACCCCGGATCCGTTCGCACCGGAGGCGGTCGACCAGATCATCCTCGACGAGTTCGATGCGGTGTTGGCTGCACCCGAACGCCGCGTCGTGCAGCGATGGATCGGCATCTATGCTTCGGCCAACGAGCGGCTGATGCTGATCGATCGGCCATCGGACAGCGTGCGCATTGCCGTGGTCACCAGCGGCACCGGCGCGTCCACCGCCTTCGCCATTGGTGAAGAAGTGATCAACGAACTGTTTGGCAGCTCTCAAGGAGCCCCTGTATGAAACTCAAAGCCGCTGTCTTCGACTGGGCCGGAACGATGGTCGACCACGGCTCGCGCGCGCCGATGGGCGCTTTCGTCAAGGTCTTTGCCGACTTCAAGGTGACGATCTCGATTGACGAAGCGCGCGGCCCAATGGGTCTGCCCAAGTGGGATCACATCAAGACCTTGCTCGACAACCCGGCCATCGCCTCGCGCTGGCAGGCGGCCCACGGCGCGGCACCGAGCCAGGCCGATGTGGACCGAATCTACGAGGTGTTCGTGCCACTCAACGCGTCGGTGGTGACCGACTTCGCCGACGTGATTCCGGGCGTGATCGAAACCCACGGCGCGCTGCGGGCGCGGGGCCTGCGCATCGGCTCCACGACCGGCTACACGCGCGAGATCATGGAGCGGCTGCTGCCTGCTGCGGCGGCGCAGGGCCTGGCCCCGGACAACCTGGTCTGTGCTGGCGATCTGACGCTGGGCCGGCCGACGCCGGCGATGATCTACAAGTGTTTCCTCGACCTCGGCGTCTGGCCCGCCTCGGCAGTGGTGAAGATCGACGACACCGACGTGGGCATCGCTGAAGGCTTGCACGCCGGCTGCTGGACGGTGGGCGTGGCCATGTCGGGCAACGCGTTGGGCCTGTCGCTTGCCGAACTCGAAGCGCTGAGTCCCGACGAGCGCGCTGAACGCCGCTGGCGGGCCGTCGGTAAGTTGGAGCGCGCCGGGGCACACGAGGTAATCGACAGCGTGGCAGACCTGCTGCCCGTCATCGACCGGATCGAAGGTCGCCTTGAGCGGGGCGAGTGGCCTTGACAGGGGCGTTGGGGGTAGACGGTTGGGCGCTTCGATCGATGTTTCGCACGGACCGCGTCCTAAGACGCAGCGCAGGTTTGGTAGCTACGATCTTCGTTGGGCGCGGCGTTAACGTCAGATTTTTCAGCTTTCTGGCCATTGGACGAACTGACGCTCCTGGCCGCGTGCAGCACAACAGCAGTGACACCTCATGGTCGGGTGACCGCTAGATTGCCTACGTTGGAGCCCTCTGATGCGAACGCGTGCTGTGGGTCGGAATCGGAGATCCAACTCACACTGCGCGGACATGTCACACGGTCGCAAGCGGAGAACTGCTGGCGCCTCCGGCGGCGAGCGATCTGAAGCGCGCGAGCTGAGCAAGTTAACCTGTGGCGCGGGCCGCCCAAGAAACGAGCCTGCGGTCGAGTTCCCGACGCTCGCATGCGTAGTCCGATCGCGCTCAATGAGTGGAAAGACGCGGCCTGATCCGCTTCGCAGCAAGTGAGGTCCGGCGTGCCGAGCAGAGGCCATGCCGTCCCGCAATCAGCCTACTTCCCCGTGTTCACGTACTGAACGCAATCGCCCTGGTTCTTGAACCCTGAACCATCGGCACGGTAGAGCGACGTCCAGCCGTCCGCCTTGCACGATTCCTTGTCAGTCGCCACCGCCAGCAAAGTCAAGCCCACGACCACCGGATCGTGATCCGAAGAGCGATACGGCGTGGCCCTGTAGGGATCCGGCGGGCACAGGCCGCCGCAGTTGGTGGCCGGCGCCTTGAATTCCAGGTTGTAGTCGGCCAGCGAGGTTTCGTCGGCATTGATGTGCCAGTGTGCGACCCCCGTCACCTTGGTCGAGAGCGCACCGGTGGTGATGGCGTGATCGAGCCGGCCGGCCGCGCCGTCGAAGACGTAGGAGTAGCCGAAGGGGTTGAAGCGCCCGACCTGATCGACATAGCCGCTGCTGGTCAGGTTGTAGATCGGGTCTTCCTGCGCATAAGCGTTGAAGTCGCCGATCAGCAGCGCGCTGCTGCTGCCCGACAGGGCCTGCAGGCTGGCCACGAAGGTGCGCAGCCGCTGCGCCTGCGCCAGCCGCTGCGCGTTCCAGCAACCCTGGCCGTCGCCACTGTCGAGATTGCCGGCGGCATCGGCGTCCGTGGGCGCCGGACAACTGCCCTTCGACTTGAGGTGGTTCACAACCAGCGTGAAGCGCTCGCCCTTGGCGACGAAGGTCTGTGCCAGGGTGGGCCGATTGTTGATCGGGTCGGGGTCGCTGACCGGCGCGCCCACGGGAGCCAGCCGCGCCGGCTTGTAGATGATCGCCACCCGGATTGCATCCGTCCCCGTGCTCTGCGCCGGCAACGCCGTCACCGCATAGGTCGATGAGCCGACGCGCGCGTTCAGGGCATCGACCAGGTTCTGCGCCGCCACATTGCCGTTGTTCTGGATCTCCATCAGGCCCAGCGCGTCGGCATCGAGCGCGGCCATGGCCTCGACGATCTTGGCGCGCTGGCGGTTGAACTCGGCCAGGTTGTCGGCGCCGCGGCAGTTGGCCGCGGCGACCGTGCTGCCGAGCGCGCAGCCCTGGTTGGTCTGGCCGTCGGCTGTGCTGCCGTCCGTGAACGTGGTGAAGAAGTTCAGCACGTTGAAGCTGGCCACCTTGATGCTGCCGCCGACCGGCGCCGACGCGCTCGCGCGCGGGTTGGCAATCGTGAACGTGGGCATCACCGTGGGATGGATCTTGTAGTCGCCCAGGCCGGGGTTGATGTTGGTGGCCAGGCCGAAGTCGATCACGCCGGTGATCGAGCCGACCGTGTCGCCGGCGCGCGGCAGCGCGCTCGCCAAGTCGAGATAGGGCGTGGGGTTGGGGTTTTGCAGGCTGCTGCCGTCGTCGAGCAGGATGCGGCGGCGGGCGTTCTCGTCAGCCAGCGCCAGCGCCTGCGTGCTGCCCGGGCGATAGCGGTTGGTCGGAGTCTCGAGCCGGCCGTTGAAGCCCAGCGTCAGTTGGCCATAGCGGCCCTGGAAGAAGTTCTGGCCGATCGTGAACGGCCCGATCAACGTGACCAGCATGCCTTCGTAGCGCTCTAGATCGCCCTCGACCGGCTCGGGCAGGCTCACAGAGGTGGGCGCGATCGTGTAGCCGCTGCCGACCTGGGTCACGCTGCTGACGGAGGTCAACTCGGTCACCGTCGGCGTGGGCGTGGCCGCGCTCGGCAGCACTCCGGTGTTGAACTCGGTCACTCTCGCCGTCACGCTGACCAGGTTGCCGACGGCGACCGCGGGAAACGCCGTCGTGCCGATGAAGACAAAGATACCGTCGGACGTGGCCGGGTTGCCGTCGCCGCTGAGGTCCTGCATGAAGAAGCCGTTGTTGTTGATCCGCGTGACCACGCCGCTGGTGGTGACGAGACGGCTGGCCAGCGCGCTCTGCGCGCCGCTGCCCTGGATCTCATAGACCTTCGCGTCGAGTGGCGTCGGCCCGCCACCACCACCGCGGCAAGGTTGTGCCGGCGCGGCGGTGTTGCGCGGCAAGGGCGCCAGCGCGGCGAAGTCGGCGCTGTTGTTGCCGCTGTCCACGCAACTGTTGCCGACGCTGGCGCGGATCAGTGCGGTGGTGTTCGACGGTGCCGGGGCCGGTGCGGCATCAGAGCAACTGGCGGTGGCGCCGTAGCCGACGAAGTCGATCACGCTTGGGTCGCTGCTCGGGCAGGCGCTTGGGTCGCTGCTCGGGCAGGCGCCGGCGAGCGCGGTCGTGCTGTTGACCAGCGCCACCTTGCCGGCCGTTGCGCTCATCGCGGTGGTGCCGACGGCATCGGGCGAGGGCAGCGGTGCCGGCGCATTGGCACCGGCGCCGAGCTGAACCAAATAGTAGCCGCCGGCCGGGATCGATGCGGACAGGGCCGTCAGTTGTGCGCCCGACCAGGTGGTGCCGGCGGCGGACGCGTACTGCACCGACCAGCCGGTGAGGCTGACCGCGGTCGAGCCGTTGTTGTGTAGCTCAACGAAGTCGTTGTTGAGCGGCGCGCCGGCGTTGCCGCCGCCGCCATACACCTGGCTGATCATCACTGCCGCGCCGGCAGGCGCGGACAGCGCAAGGCCGCCAAACGTCAACAGAGCGGTGAGCAGGCGGCGCATGGGCGTTCCGCTGCGATGGCATCGATGAGACATATGCAGGCACTCCCAAGCGCGTCCCAGCCGATCGCGGGCAGGATGCCGGCGACGCTGCGCGCGTCGCAAGCTAGGGCCTGGCGATGTCAGGCTCGTGACGTGCTTGAAGAAAGCTGACAAGACTTTCGGGCACCGCTCGCACGGAGAGTCAGACCGTGCTTATCGATGCAGGCCAGTTACCGCGACAACGTGATGAGACGCGACCACTCCAGCTGGATCCGAGGGGCGATGTCAACCTGCCTGCGTGTCCGCATTGCCGACGTTGAACTACGGTTCTCGGCCATCAGGGTGCACCCGCCGCGGCAATCGGGGTTCGTGGACCACCCGTTGGCAGACGTCAGGTCGAAACTCTTGCACTTTCGGCGTGTGGAGCGGCGTTGCGGAGCTACTGGTGGGTCCCTGGAGTTGTCGCTCAATTCACAGACCGGACACATGACAAGTCTGTACCCCGCGCTGACAAACAAACACAAGTAGCCGAAGTGCGCTGTACGCGGCAAGGCTATGCGCCGTCTGTGCAGTGGGCGAATCGCGTTGAGCGCTCGATGCAACAAGCCCCAAATCAGTTTGTTTTCAACCAAGGAGCAAGAGATGAAGACCAAGTTTGTGGTGATGAGCGCGTTGGCTGCGGCCGCGACGCTGGCCAGCGCCCCCGTGTTGGCCGAAGAGTTCCGCTGCACCGGCGCCGTCGGCGCGGTGGCGCTCGACAACCTGTTCGTACCAGACGGCGCGACCTGCGTGCTCGACCGCACGCGCCTGAACGGCAGCGTGGTCGTCGGCCGCGGCGCCACGCTGCGCGCCAGTGGTGTCTCGGTCAACGGCAACGTGCAGGCCGAAGGCGCCGCCTTCGTCGGCGTGGCCGGCTACTCGATCGTCGGCGGCTCGGTGCAGATCGTGCAAGGCGGTGGCAGCTCAATCGATCACTCGCGCATCAAGGGCGACTTGCAGTTCCAGTCCAACACCGGGCCGATTGCGGCGGCGGGCAACACGATCGGCGGCAGCTTGCAGGCTTTTCAGAACATGGCCGGCGCAACATTCAACGGCAATCGCATGAACGGCAACATGCAGTGCAAGGAGAACATCCCGGCGCCGACCGGCAGCGGCAACTCTTCGCCGAGCAAGGAAGACCAGTGCGCGCGGCTGTGAGCGCATAGAACAGCAAAACGCCCCGCCGCGGCGCGAGGCGTTCAGCTGAATCGTGAGGGCTCCCCATCGGGAGCCCTCTTCGTTTTGGCGTCCTCCTGGACCGCCACCGCCGCATCAAGGCCGTCGTGCGAGGCTTGACACGAGGTGTTGTCGCAGCGCGCCGCGCCAAGCTGGCGCACGAGCCAGCTCACTGAAGCCATGGCCACAACCAGCGACGGCCTGCAGCGTCAACGGCGCGGCCATGCCCTGTTCTGAAGCGCATTGCTGCATCGCGGCCACCCAGCGTTGGGCACGTTCAATGCGGGTGCGGCCTTGCTGGGCGTCGATGCGTTCGCCTTGGCGCAGTGCGTCGTCGCGTTGCACATCGCGCGCGCCGACAAGCACGAGGCTGGGTCGCTGCAGCAGCGCCACCAAGTCCGGGCGCAGGTCGGGGAAGTCACGGCTCGGCGCCGCTCCATGCGGAAAACGTCGCGCCCCATCGGGCCAACAGTAGCTGCCCGGCGCACTCAGCGCATACCCCGCGATCTGCGCTGCATGCACGAGCGCGAAACGCAAGGCAAATTGAGCGCCGCCGGAGTGCCCCACCAGCAGGAACGGCTGCGCAGGCAGGCCGAGCTCGGTGCGCACCGCGTGCACGATGCGCAGCAGCATGTGATCTGCCCGCCCGCCAGGCCCCAGGCGCTCGGGGCGGCCCATGCGCTGGTAGTCGGGAAAGCGGCTGCGCGAGAAGTGCGGCGCAACCAACACCAAGCCGAGTTCATCGGCCAGCGCTGCCAAGACCCGCGCGTGCGCACCCGCGTTGCGCGAGATGCCATGCACTGAAACGAGCACGCCGGCTGGTGTGCTTTGCGGCTCGTGCCGCAAGCGCGGCCGGCAGATCCAGTAGCGCTGGTGCGGGTCCTCGTGCAGCCGTCGCAGCTCGGGTTGCGGCCGCGCGTCGTTGCCGTTGCCGCCCGTCCGCACTTCTGGCTGCACGTACTCAAGCTGCATGCGCCAACTCCAGCTTGTGCGGGTTGGCCGCGACGATCACCGGTTCGAGCAGCACACGCTGCGCGCAGCGCGTCGCCCACTCCGGCCGACGCGTGGCAATCACGATCGTGCAGGGCGGCTCGCGCAGCAGCCCAGCCAAGGGCGCGTCGGCCGCGGCCTCGCCTTCGAGCAAATCGTCGAAGTCGTCGATCAGCAGTACCGCAGGCGTGTCCACGAGTGCCCTGGCCAAGGTCAAACGGGCCCGCAGCAAACGCGGCAAATTGCGCCCACCTTCAGCCACTGGACTGCCGAGGTCGAGCGCGGCGCCGCCGGCAAGTGCGCGCAAGCCGGCCGCCAGCAGCGAGCTGTGCATCGCCTCGCGCGAAGCGGCCTTGCGACGGTAGCGCAGGTTGCCCGCCACGCTGCCGCGCAGCAAGGGCAGATCGCTCGCGACAAGGGCGATGCGTCGTTCGCGGACGGTGGGACCGAGCGTCATGCTGTCCTCGCCATCCAGCAGCGCGCGGCCCGCCGCAGGAACGAGCAAGCCCGCCACGGTCTCCAGCAGTGCGCTCTTGCCACTGCCACTGGCGCCTTGCACGGCCAGCGTGTCGCCAGGGTTCAGCACGGCCGTGACAGGTGCCATGCCGCCGAACACGGCGAGCCCATCCAGACGCAGCAGCCCGTTGCCGGGCAGCTGTGCTTCAGCCTGCGGCGCGCTGGTGGGCAACGGCGCGTTGCGGAGAAAGCTCGTCAGCTTCTCGCAGCTGACGCGCCAATGGCGCCACCCGCCGAGTCCGAGTGCGAAGTCGCGCAGCGGCGCCAGCACCAGACTGAGCAGCGTCAGCAAACCTGCCAGCGAGCCGCTGCTCCAGGCACCCGTGGCCACCTGCCAACTGCCCCAACCGGCCAGCACACCGAGCATCAGCGTCCCCACGGCCGGCGGCAGCGCCTTCAACAGCGCCGCTTCGCGCGCGCGCAGCACGGCGGCGTCGTGCAGCCGCTGCTGGCGGCGCCGAAGCCGGCGCAGTTCTCGACCGGCCTGCGCGTTGGCCTGCACGACGGCAGCTTCTGCCAGCCGCTCTCCCACCTGACCGGCCAGCGCCCAGCGTTGAGCCCGCTCAGCCCGCAATGCGCGTTCCAGCCGCGCCGAGATCAACCACGCCCAGCCGAACAGCGGCAGACATGCGAGCAGCGTGCCGAGTGCCACCCAAGGTGCCATCCATGCCAGCGTCGCCACCAGCAACACAAAACTCGCGGTGCCGACCAGCACAGGTGCCACCGCGCGCCCCGCCCACCGATGCAGTGCGCCAAGGTCGCCCGTCAGGCGCGCCATCAAGTGGCCGTGACGCATGCGCTGGTGATGTCGTGGCGGCAGCTTGAACAGGTGCTCCAGCAGCACCAGGCGCGCGGCTGCGACGTACTGCTGACCCAGCGACTCGGCCAGCCGGCCCGCCCACTGGCGCAGCGCGATCATCGCCAACGCGGCGATCATGGCCACGCCGCCCAGGGCCATCACGGGCGCCAGCGGCCCTCGGTTGATCAGCGTCGATAGCGCGCTGCCGCCGCCCAGTGCATTGAACAGCTCGCGCACGCCCAATGCCGCCGCGGCCGCAAGGCCCGCCTGCAATAGACCAAGGCCCACCAGCGTGAGCAGGAGGCGGCGCCGCGGCGGCTCGAACAGGGGTGGCAGGCTGGGCGTGGCGGGCGTGGTCGACATCACAGGTTGTTCCAGCGAAGGACGAAACACGCGACTTCAGGCTGCCATCGGCAGTGCGCGTTGCGGCATGCCCACCAGGCGACGAGCACCGAGCGGGTTGCGCAGCTCGTCGCGCGAGAAGCAAGGCACCGCCGTGTCGACCGAGCGCAAAGCGGCCCCTGCTTCTGAGGCGGCGAGCGGCGATGCCGTGACGAGCCCGGTGAAGGCACGCACCTTCCAGCCCAGCCCCCGTAAGCGCTGCACGCCGGCCACGGCGCCCATCGCATCGGCCGCCGCGAAGACGACCTGCCCCAGCGTGCCGCGCAAGGTCGGCGAGGCCAGCAGCGCCGCAGTCTCTTGCTGGAACAGCCCGTCAGCGACCTCGACCACGACCACGTCGCAGCCGCGGGCTTGGAGTTCGGCGATCAAACGTCGCGACGTGCGCTCCAGCACCGAAGGCTCGACGCGATAGGTGGACGCCAGGCCCGCATCGGTGAAGTCCAGCACCTCGGCGGCGCCGGCGTCGGCATAGCTCTGCACATCGCCAAACGAACCAGTGCCGGTGACCTTGACCGCGCCGACCCGCCAGCCGTCGCGGGCCAGGCCGTGAATCAGGCTGGCGCAGGCAGTGGTCTTGCCTGCGTTCATCGAGCTGCCCACCACCACCATGACCGGAATCGACGGTGTATCGAAGAGCGTGGGATCAGGCAACGTCAAGGCGTACTTCGCGATGTTGATCGGCTGCCCATCGGCGCCGCCCAGCACACCCAAGACCCGCAAGGCAGTGGCCGCGCGCATGCGGCCGTGGCGATGGCGCACGACGCCGGCAACGCCGCCGCCGGCCAGCAGCTCGCAGACGTGGTTGCCCTCGCTGCCTTCGATCTGCGCAATGCCTTCGAACTGGTCCGGTGCATAGCGGTTGCCGAGGCAGACGACAACGCGGTCGCCTACATAGAGCTGCGCGCGGCGGCCGGATTCGAGCTGCACGCCGTCGTGCTGGCCCAGCTGCGTGACTTCCGCCAACAGCAGCTGGCCCGCCTCGCCCGCCACGTAGGCGGGCAGAACGCGTGCGATGTCCTCGCGCAGCACATGGCGGGTGGTGAAAGCCCACTTGGCCGACTGGACGGCGGCGATAGAAACAGGGTTCATGAAGGTCTCCTTGGATGGCGGCGCGTTTTGCGCACGCCCCACAGAGACCTGCGCACCGCCTTTCGTACAAGACGCAAACACCTGCTTTCAACGATGATGTTTCGGTGACGATCCACTTTGCTTGTGTCGCCTCGAAAGGCTGTGCGCCGCAGAAGAAAAAAGCGCGGGACTCTCGTCCCGCGCTTTGTTTTGTGGCTGCGTGCGCGACTACGGGCACGGCGGCTCGGGCGCCTGCGTGTCGGTGGCTGCGGCGGCGGCGTCGATCTTGCGGAACGACGTGCCGCACAACGGCGCGGTGCGCGTGAGCAGGCGTTGCGCCACGTCCAACGGCAGCACACCGCGCGGATCAGGATAGGTGGCGAGCACCAGCGCCGCGGTGCCGGAAGCCAGCGGCGCGGCCATCGAGGTGCCGCTCCACGTGGCGTAGCCGCCGCCGGGGAAAGTGCTGATGATCTTGTCGCCGGGCGCGGCGACTTCGACCCACGAGCCGAAGTTGGCGAACGGGGCCAACGTGCGCTGCTCGGTGTGCGCCGTCACCGACAACGATCCCGGCACCGCTTCGGCGGCTGGGAACTGCTGCTGCGTGTCGCTGCCGTCGTTGCCGGCGGCGGCGATCACGACGGCGCCGAACTTGTTGGCGCAGCGTGTCCTGTCATCGTCGAAGCCGGCGTCTTCGAACTCGTCGTCGTCGTCATCGAAGTCGCAGTTGGCGAGCGCCACGGCGGTGCGCAGCAGGTTCGTCGTCTGCGTCGTGCCGAGGCTCAGGTTGACGACATGCGCGCCGTCGTCGCTGGCCGGGTTGGCGTCGGGGTCCACCGCCCAGGCCAGCGCTTCTGACAGCACCCAGACGTTGCCGCGGCCGGCGCGGTCGAGCACGCGCGCTGGCATCAGCGTGGCCTGCGGCGCGATGAGGCTGACCAGGCCGGCGACATGCGTGCCGTGGCCAAAGCCGGGGTCGGTGCCGGCGCCGACCTCGCTCGGGTCGGCATCGTCATCGACGAAGTCGCGGCCGAGCAATGCGCCGGCGCCGTTGCGGGCCAGGCGATCGGCGAGAGCGGGATGCGCGAGATCGAGGCCGGTGTCGAGCACGGCGACGCGCATGCCGGCGCCGAGGCTCGTCGCGTGCGCTTCGGGCAGGCGCAGCGAGGCCGGGGCCCATTGCTTGGCGTAGGCGCCGGCGTCGCCGCCTACGGCCCAGACCGAGCGTTGACGTCCTTCGGGCGTTTCGTTCTCGACGTTGGCTTCAGCGAAGCGCACGCGCGGATCGTTGCGCAGCGACGCGATCGTCGTGTCGGCGACAGTGCCTACTGCAACGCGCAAACGCCAGATTGGCCGCTTGCCGAACTGATCGACCACGGTCAGCTGATACGCCACAGCGAGCGCGTTGATGTCGTTGCCCGTGTTGAGTTGCACGACGATCTCGCCTGCCACGCTGGCGTTGGGGGGTGCTGGCGTAGCAGCCGACGGCGGCGGTGCCACGCTGTCGCCGTCACCCCCACCCCCACCGCCGCCACAGGCAGCCAGGGTGGCGGCAAAAGCCATCGACAAAGCAGAAAGTCGGGTCGGGTTCATCGCATCTCCTTGCGTATCTCCGCAACCGGACGCATCGTCGTCCTCATCGTCGCGTTCGTTCGTGGTGGCCAGTGCCTGCATGCGTGTTGCAAGCGATGGCTCGGGCGTGAGGGCCACGATCGCCGCGGTACCGTCTTCGCCACCGCCGCAAGCCGCCAACAGCAAAGCGGCGAGCAGCGGCCAAAGGGCGGGCATGGCAGTGCAGCGGGTTTTCATCGGGCCTTCTCCTTCTTGTCGATCCGCACAGAGCCGCGATTGCCGCTGGCCGTACACCTGCGTGACGATTTGTCACGAGTAGGGTCACCCCCGCGGCCGACAACAATTGGACCGGCGCGTCAATGCCCCCGCTCGTGCAAGGCGAATGCGGCCCAGTGGTGTGGGTGCGGTTGCTCGCAGGCCAATGCCCGCTGCGCTGCGCGCAGCGCCATGGCCGGCCGCGCACCGCCGAGCACGCTGCGGTAGAACTGCGCCATCAGGACGGCGGTGCTCGCGTCATCGACCGTCCACTGCGTGCACAACACCCGTGGTGCACCGGCCATCAGAAAGCCGCGCAGCAGGCCGAGCAGTTCGTCGCCGGGCGCGACCTTGCTCAGGCCAGTCTCGCAGGCCGACAAGGTGACGAGTTGAGCGGCCAGCGGCAGCTCGGCGGCATCGCGCACTGTCAGCGGCCCATCGGCGAGCTGCAGCGCAGAGAAGTACGGGCTGTCGGCGCGGAACTGGCCGTGACAGGCCAGGTGCAGCACGTCGGCACCGGCCAGCGACGCCCGCAGCGCCGCCTGCGTGGCCTGCGCTTCGAGATGCATCACCGCCGAGCCGCCAGGCTGGGCTTGAAAAGCCGCCGCGACAGCGCGCACCTCCCGCGCAACATGCGGCAAAGCATCGCCGCCAGCGCCTAGCGCTGCAACGTGGCGCCAGGGGCGAACTGTTTCCGTCTCGGCGAGCCACAGCGCCAGCCCCGGCGCGAGGCTGATCTCGTGACGCTCGATCAAGCTGGTCTGCCCGTCGTGCAAGGCGGCGAACGGCAGGTAGTGCAACTCGCGGTGCGGCACGATGACGATGCGCTCATAGCCGCACACGAACCGGGCCAGCGGTTGCCACACGCTGGCGTGCAGCGCTTGCAGATGCGCAATGCAGCGCTGTGCCATCTGCGACGCATGCGCGCGCAACGCTGGCGCGCCGAAACGCAGCGAGTCGATTTGAAAGCGTAGCTTCTCGATGCGGTCGGCCACGCCGTCAGCCGAGACGACGACAGAATCGATGCGCTCCCGCGTAACCACACAAGCGGCCAGGCGTGGGCCGACCCGCGCATAGACGACGACCGCGGTACCCTCGGGCACCAGACCGCGCACTTGCGCTTCGTCCGCCGGCAAGCGCAAAGGCTGCGCCGCGACCGTGGCGCCAGCGGCCGCCTGCGCGCGCCGCACCTGCTCTAGAAACTCGTGTTCGAGCGCACGCGTGCGACCTTGCAGTTGCGACGCACGCTCGAGATCCTGCTCGGCAATGGCCTGCTGCCACTGGGCTTGCAGCCAACGCAGCTGTTCGCGCTTGGCTTCGTCGATTGCCGCCGAAGTGTCTCGGCGCTGCAGAGCGCTGCGCAAAGCAGGCGCGCGCGCCTGCTCGATCGCTTCCAGCAAACGCCAGCCGGCGTCGGTAGCGGGGCTGTCGAACGCGAGATCGATCAGCGCGTCGTAGGGGCGCTGCTTGTCGGCGCCGAAGGCGGTCCGGAACTCGTCGCTGGGCAGCGCGTCGCGTTGCAGTTCGGTGTGAACGAGCGCGCTTCTGAGCTGCTCGCGAGCAGCGTCGCGCCGCCCTTCGCTATATAGCAGCAACCCCAATGCGGTGTGGCAAGGCGCAAGCAACTGCGGCAACTCGGCTGCGGCGTCGAGCACCTGCTCGTACATCGCGCGTGCTGCTGGGATCTGACCCAAGGCTGCGAGCGCATCGGCCACCAGCAATTCAGCCTCGCGCCGCCATCCGTCAACACCGGTGGCTTCCAGCGCGCGCGCGGCGGCACGCGCATCGCGCAGCGCCATGCCGGCCAAGCCCATCTGCAACGACAGCGCTGCGCTGCACAGGTCCGTCAGTGCGATGCCCACCCTGTTGTCGTCGGCTTCGAACAAGACGCGGGCCTGCGTCAGCCCGTCGGCCGCGCGCTGCGCGTCGCCGCATCGCACCCATGCCAGTGAGCGCTGGACCTCCGCCCAAGCGCGCTCCACCGGCGCCTCTAAAGCGATGCAGCCGTCGATCGTTTGGCCGTACAACGCAATTGCCTCGGGCAGTAGGTTCAGAGCCAAGTAAGCGTCGGCCAAATCGCGACGCGACTCGGCCACGTCATGCGGCCGGCGATTTGTCTGCGCCAGATCCAGAGCCGACGTCAGCGCGCGCAGCGCTGCTTCGAACCGGCCACGATGCAGTTCCATGCGTCCGCGATTGGTGTCGATGCCGCCTCGCAACGACGCTAGCTCTCGGGAGCCCACGCGCATTTCGCAACGGTCATACAACCGCGACGCTTCGTCGAACTCGAAACGCCATGTGCGTGCGCTGGCTTGGCCAATGTCGGCCATGATCGAATGCGTCTCGTCCCCCACACGAGCGAAGCGAACGGCGGCGCCCTTGAAACACTGCATGGCTTGGTCATAGCGATCGCGGCGCATCAACATCCAACCGAGGTTCAGTTCTACTTTGCCGGCTCCGAATTCGTCAGCGACTGCGATCAGCGCGCCCAGCGTTTGCTGCCCTGACGCCAACGCCTCGTCATGCCGCCCCAACATCGACAGCGCAATCACCCTCGGCACCTGTGATTGCGCGGCGCGTTGCGTCTGCCCTAGCGCGATCAACTTACGTTGCGCCTGGTCCAGACAAGCTAGCGTTGCTTCCATTTGTCCTTGTGCCAACAGAGCCAGACCTCTGCACCATGCGGCAGCCGCTCCAATCTCAGAATGCTCGACGCGCTGTTGCAGTGCTTCAATCACGTCAACGCAACGCTGCGTTCGCGGTGGCTCCTCGGTCCACGCGGCCTGGCAGTCGTCTTTCAACGCCCAAGCCAGCGCCGCCCACTCGTCGTCCGATCGCGGCGCTAGCGACGTCAGCGCCGGTGCGCCATCGGCGGCCGTCAGGCGCTGGGCCAGTTCGCGCGGCGACTCGTCGGCCAAGGCCTAGGCGCTCTGCGGCACGTCGATCGGCGGCAACACGATCTCGATGCTGCGCAGGCGCAAGGTCAGCGTGTAGTGGCCGGCCGCAACAGCCGGCAGGCGGAATTCGCCGAGTTCGTCAAGCGGCGCTTCGCCAGCCAGCTGGCCTTTAACGTCAGCCAGGACCGCGCTGCCATAGCTGTCGGGGCCGAGCACTTGGCCACTGAACGCCCATTGGCTACCGGCCGCGCCGATGCGCAGATCGATGCCGTGACCTTCGACCGTGTACAGCAACTGCCGCGTCGTGGGGCCGGTTGTGCGCACACCCAGGGCCGTCGCCGACGTGGTGCTGCTGTCGAAGCCGAGTGCCGCAATCAGGCGTGGCAGCAAGCCTGGCGCGGCGGCTGCGCGCGCCGGGCGCTGCCAGATCGCCGTCACGCGCTGGATCACCGCCTCGGGCGCGTCTTCGAGCTGGCGGCCCGCGCGCAGGTGGTGCTCAATGGCGGCGTCGTCGGGATCGGCTGGGGTGTTCATGATGTGGCTCTCTGTGATGCGCTACAGACAAGGGTCACGCGCCGAAAATACACAGGCGTTACAGGTTTTTCGACAACTCGCGCACTTTGTCCAGCGCGCGCGCGCGCAGCGGGCCGATGCTGCCTTCGGCAATGCCCAGGCGGGCGGCGATGTCGGCATACGGCAAGGGCTCGTCCTGCAAAAACAGCAGTTCGAGCAACTGGCGCGAGCGCGGGTCGAGCCGCTCCATCGCTCGGCGCACGCGGTCGTGCTCCTGCAAGTCGGCTAGCAGCGCCTCGGGCAGCGGATGCGGGTCGGCGAAGCGGTCGAGCGGATCGCCAGAGTCGCCATCACCATCACCGGCGCTGGGCGAGAGATCGACCACGCGGCGCGCCTGCTCCAGCACGCGGAGCGTCTCGCGGCGGGCGGTGGTGACCAGCCAGGCGCGCACGCGCTCGGCGTCGTCAATGCGGTCGATGTGCTGGTAGAGCTTCTCGAAGCAGGTCTGAAAGACATCGGCTGCCTGCTCTTGCGACATGCCGGCGCGCCGCGGCACGGTGAAGATCAGGCGCTGAAAGCGCCGCACCAGCGTGCTCCATGCGGCCTGGTGGCCTTCGCGGCAGCGCGCGATGAGTTCGGCGTCGGACAGTTCTTCGTACTGCAAAGGGCGCTCGCGTTTTCTGAGCACCGATGATGCCACCATGCGAAGACCTGAGGTGGCGGAAGCTCCGTCGCACCGCCGCCTCGCAGGTCGGCTGCCGTATCAGCGCGGGCCGGCCGCGCTCTGTGGCTGCACAACCTCACAGGAGCGTGCCATGCAACCTTCGATACCCCTCCACGCACAGCCGCGCTGGGTGCTTTGCACGGCGCTGCTGTGGGCCTGCGCTGCCGCGGGCTGCGCCACGACGGCGCCTGTCGTTTATCAGACTTCGACACCCACTGCGGCTAAGTCACAGCGCCTGGCCAAGGACGTCCAGGCCTGCGAGCGGCTCGCGTCGAGTGCTGTACGTGGCGGTGAACTTGCCGTTCACGATCTGGCTGCTTTACGGCTTCGTGCTGCAGGTGCCGGTGGAGCTGGAGGAGGCCGCGGCGATCGACGGCTGCGGGCCGCTGCGTGTCTTCACGAAAGTCCTGCTGCCGCTGATGGCGCCGGGCCTCGCGGTGGCGTCGATCTTCACCTTCCGCATCGCGTGGAACGAATTCATCCTGGCGCTCGTTCTCACCGACCGCGGCACGCGCACGCTACCGGTCGCTGCGTCGCTGTTCATCACCGACATCGGTGTCGATTGGAGCCGCGTGATGGCAATGGGCAGCCTGATCGCCATTCCACCGCTGATCTTCACCTTCGTCGCCGCGCGGCAGATCATCACGGGCTTGACTGCCGGCGCGGTGAAGGGCTGACAGAGCAGGGCGCCTATCTTGTGACGCCCGCTTCGCGCAGGATCGACTTGGCCAGCTCGACCACCGACAGCGGCGCCGAGCCTTCGGCCTTGTTGTTGATGGTGACGAAGGCCCGATGGCCGTCGGCGAGCGCGGCAACGACGGCTCTCGCTAAGGCCTCGCGCGTCTGCACGTCAGGCGCCTGCAAGCGATCGAACGGCGCCCACTGCGCCTTGGCCTGGTTGTAGCGCAGGCCCTGGTGCAGGTTCCAGCGGCAGATGAAGTCGCCAGCCCCCGCGGCGTGCGCCGCCTGCACCTGCCCCGCGACCGCTGGCATGCGGTCGTGCAGGCCGACGCAATAGCGAACACCATGCTGCGCCAGATGTGCCATCAAGCGCGGCGTCAACATGCGTGCGTCACGCAATTCGAGGGCTGTCAGCGCGCTGGCCGGCATCGCGGGCACGACTGCGCGCCACAGCGCACTGAAGCGGTCGAGCAGGGCGGTGCCGTTGCGCAGCCACGCGGCAGGCAGCGGCGAGATCTGGAAGACCAGCGCGCCGAGCTTGTCGCCGAGCCCTTGCACCGCCGGCTGCACCGCCGTGGCTAACGCACGCCGCGCGTCGAGAAAAAACGGGTTGTCCTGCAGCGGCGCGCCGCTGTCGGTGGCGCGCAGCACCGCGTCGGTGATCTCGGCGGGCGCCTTGACGACGAAGCGGAAGTCGTCGGGCGTTTGCCGGGCCAGCCTGGCGTAGGTGCCGGTGTCGATGGCGCGGTAGAACGTGCGGTCGAGGCTGACGGTGCGCAGCAGCGGATGGCGCGCATACGCAGCCAAGCCATGGCGTGACAGATCGGATTCGCTGTACGGCCGTTCGTCCCACACCAAGCCGGCCCAGCCCGGGAAGTACCAAGACGACGTGCCGAGGTGCAGGCGCTTGCCGAAGGACGCTTCGAGCTGCGCCGCCAGCTCACGCCATGTCTCATCGACTGCCGCTGCGCCAACGCGGCCTTCAGTCGGCGCCCACGCCGTGAGTAGGTCGTCCTGGCGGACCTCGGCCTCGAAAAGATCAGCCTGAACGGAGGCGGGCGGTCGTATTGGCATGCGCTGATGCTGCCACGGCGTGCCGCGGGCAGCGGCCAAAGCATCAACTCATGAAGCCCATCTGCATGTAGGTCCGCACGTTAGTTGACATAATATACATCGTAGTCAGTATGACGGACACCCAACAATCAACCAAACAGGCGGTCAATGCGGTCCGGCTCGCAATCGATCACCGTATCGTGCGTGGCAGCATCCGGGCCTTCGGCGTTGCCTTCGCGATGCGCGCGGTCGAGCGGGCGGCAGATGCGGCGGTTCAGGCCTTCGAGCCGCGGTGACGCTTCGAGGGCGCGAAAGATCGCCTCCGGGTCGGTCAACAAGGCAAAGGGATTGGCGATCTGAGGGACAGCGTTCATGACGAAAGTTCCTTGAGTGAAGAGGCCACCGGGCCCGCTTTCACTCTAGGCATTGCTTGGCTGCCCGAACAGCAGGAGCGCGCCGCGACAGCGCTCGCCGGGCGCAGAAATACACGCTAACGCTTCACGCTTTTCTGCAAACGTTCAAGCAGGAAATCGCGGCCACCGGCGCGCGCCTGGTCCGCGGCGTCGAGGTTGCGCACGTTCTTCAGCGACGCCGATGCCCCGCGCGCCAGCAGCAGATCGACGCTGCCCTCCGAGCCGTAGCGCGCAGCCATCATCAGCGGCGTGTCCTTGTCCGGGCTCAGCGCTTCGATCGGCGCGCCGCGCGTCAGCAGCAACGCCACGGCTTTCGTTTCCGGGCCCGTGGCCGCGTAGTGGATCGGCGACCAACCCTGCTTGTGTGGCGCCGCGCCGCGGTCGAGCAGGCGCTGCATCCACACCACCTGGCCGCGCAGCGCGGCCATCATCAGCGCCGTCTCACCGCTGGCATTTTGCGCATCGACGTCGAGCGCCGGGCTCTTCCAAAGGGCCTCGGCCACCCGCGTCGACCCGTCGCGCAAGGCCAGGATGAGCCCGGTCTGGCCCTTCGGGTCGCGCGAATTCGGGTCGAATCCACGCTCGAGCAGTTTCGCCACGCTCCGATCGTCGTCACGGTTGATGGCCATGAAGAAGTCTTCGTACGAGCCTGCTCTGACGGTGGAAAAGCAAAACGCCACAAGCAGATAAACCAGAAATCTAAAGTAGTGCTTCATGCAGCTTTAACTTCAAAGAGGCGCTCGAAGTTGGCGCTGGTGGCACTCGCCAGAGCCTCGGACGGGATGCCGCGCAGCACCGCGACGGCTGCTCCCACATGCGCCACGTACGCCGGCTGGTTGGTCTTGCCGCGAAACGGCACGGGGGCCAGGTACGGGCTGTCGGTCTCGATCAACAGGCGGTCGAGCGGCACGAAGCGCGCTACTTCGCGCAAGTCTTCGGCGTTGCGAAAAGTGACGATGCCGGAAAACGAGATGTAGAAGCCGAGATCGAGCGCCGCCCGGGCCACGTCGGCCGTCTCGGTGAAGCAATGAAAGACACCGCTCGCACTGCCCTCCTCGCGCAGGATCGCCAACGTGTCCGCGCTGGCACTGCGGGTGTGGATCACCAGCGGCTTGGCCGTGCTGCGTGCGGCGCGGATGTGCGTGCGAAAACGCTCGCGCTGCCAGTCCATTTCGTCGATGCTGCGGCCGTTCAGGCGGTAGTAGTCGAGCCCGGTTTCGCCGATGGCGACGACACGCGGCAGCGCCGCCAGTTGCAGCAGGTCTTCCAGCGACGGCTCGCGCACGCCTTCGTTGTCCGGGTGCACGCCGGCGCTGCACCAGAAGTTGTCGTACGCCGTGGCCAGCGCATGCACGCGGTCGAACTCTTCGAGCGTGGTGCAGATCACCAGCGCCCGATCGACCTGCGCCGCGGCCATCGCCGCGCGGACCTCGCCGATGCGATCGGCCAAGCCTACGAAGGTGAGATGACAGTGGGAGTCGACGTACATCGTGCGCGGTGCCAAGCAGCCGCGGCGAGTCTAGTGCGTCTGCAACCTAGATCGTCTGTGTCGGCTTGGCCGACTGGATGCTCGTGCCGAGGATCTCTTCGATGCGCAGCTTGAGCAGCCGCGTTTTTTCGTCGTTGGGGAAGCGCACGCCGACGCCCTGCGTGCGCCCGCCCGAGGCGTTGGCCGGCGT
>JANNJX010000012.1:0-6241 GCA_031396005.1 Burkholderiales bacterium | reverse complement strand
ACCCGGCCGTGATGAACCTGCTGTTGCGCTACACGCAGGCGCTGGTGACGCAGATGTCGCAGACCGCAGCGTGCAACCGGCACCACTCGCTGGACCAGCAACTCTGTCGCTGGCTGTTGCTGAGCCTCGATCGCCTGCCTGGCATGGAGCTGGTCATGACGCAGCAACTGATCGCCAACATGTTGGGCGTGCGCCGGGAAGGCGTGACAGAAGCTGCGATGAAGTTGCAGAGCGCGGGACTGATCCGTTACGCGAGGGGCCACATCCAGGTGCTGGACCGCGACGGCCTGGAAGCGCGTGCCTGTGAGTGCTACGCGGTGGTCAGGAAGGAATTCGACCGGCTGCTGCCGAAACTGCGATGAGCAGGGCCGGTCTCACCACACGGCGCCGAAGGCGCGGCGCAGGTCTTCGATCTGCGCTTCGCCGAGCGGCAGCGGTCGCGGCATGCACATCAGCCACAACCGCGCTGTTTCTTCCAGCTCTTCGAGCACCGCCATCGCCGCGGCCGGGCTGTCGTGCCAGACGTTGGGGCCCAGGCGCTCCTGCATGACGGCGCGCAGCGGCGTGCCGCGTGCGGCAAAGCGCGCGATGCGCTCGGCCACCGCATCGGCCGCGGCCGGATCGCCCGGCCGGTGGTACGGGATCAGCGGCACATGGCCCACCTTCATGACGAAGTACGGCGTGATCGGCGGCACGATGTCGTCGTCGCTCCACACGCCTTTCAGCGTCAGGGCGACGAGGTGCGTGCTGTGGCTGTGGATGATGCAGCGCGCATCGGGCGCGGCGTCGTAGATGCGGCGGTGCAAGGCGAGCGTCTTGCTCGCGCGGTCGCCGCTGGTCTGCACACCGTCGGCGCCGACATGAGCCAGCCGCGCCGGATCGAGAAAGCCCAGGCAGGCGTCGGTGGGCGTGATGAGGAACGAGCCGTCGTCCAATAGCACGCTGATGTTGCCGGCCGTCGCATGCACCAGACCGCGCTCGAACAACGATCGGCCGACGCGGCAGATTTCTTCACGCAGTGACGATTCGGCATTCATGTTGGTGAGGAGCGGGCTCATCCGATGCAGCCGATGTTTTTGTCGACGGCCTGACTGTATTCGCATGCATCAAGGCGCTGCTCTGAACACTTCCAGCGTCAGCACTTCACCGCCCATCTGCTCGAGGCGGGCGAGATACGCGGTGGGATCGAGCAACTGGTACGGGAAGTAGAGACCTGCCGGCGTCGGCGGATGGCCGTCGAGCCCGATCAGCCGCTCGAGCACCATGGCGACGCCCAGGCCCGTCAGCGGCATCTGTCCTTGCGGATGGACGACCGCATGCCGGGTGCGCAGCGGCTTGCCCGCATGATCCTCGCCGGCGAGCTCGATGACGATCTCGGTCGACATGGCCTGGCCGCGACGACGGCTGGAACTCACGCCGAGCGCGAGGTCGAACCGCACGTTGGGCGCGCCGGTGGCGGCCGCCAGCCCGACAACATCATTGGGAGAGAAAGCAGACGCCTGCATGTCGGTGCCATCGACGGCACGGAAGCTGCCGTTGGCATCGTCGCCGACGCGCCAGACGTACGCGCCGTCGCGACGCGCCAGCGCGGCCGGCACGGCCTTCGTCTGCCGCTCCAGATCGGCTTGCGCTGCCGGGCCGAACGAGTCCTGCTCATCGAGCAGAGCGCCAATGGCGATGTCGTGCACGCGGCCGAAGGCCTTTGCGAATTCGAGCGCGGGCACGGTCGTGGCGCCGACGAGCCACTCCGTGCCGAGGACGATCGGCGCAGCGGTGGGCCGATGGATGAAGGCAGCCACCTCGGGAGCGATCTCGTTGATGCCGCGGGAGATGCTGACGTGCGGCACGCCGCGGGCCTGCGCGAAAGCCAGCGCGGCGACCCTCTCGTCCGTGAACAGAACGGCCACGGCGCTGACCGGCCGGTCGCCGAGGCCGAGGTCAACGTCGGCCAAATCGAGTACCACGCCCTGCGCACCGCCGATCTCGGCCGCGGCCTCTTCGGCTCTTGCGAGATCCCGGCCGCCGATCAGCAGCGGGACGTTTGGATGAGCCATGCGCAGACACCGCGCCGCATGACGGCCGACGATGCCGGAACCGCCAACGAGCAAGATGGGTTTCAATGACATGACCGATCCTGACCGGTCCGGCCGACGCTGGTTTGGCAGGCGTTGATGACCACGTTGCCCAGGTCTGTTGCAGCCCGACGCGCGGCGCCGACAGTTTCCGAGTCGCTAGCGATGCAGCGTGCGGAGCCGCCCGCTATGCTCGGCACATGAAGCTCGAGGGTTCTTGCCACTGCGGCGCCGTGCGTTTTTCCGTCGAGTCGAGCAGCCCGGTGCCGTTCATGCACTGTCACTGCTCGATATGCCGCAAGACCGCCGGCAGTGGCGGCTACGCGATCAACCTCGGCGCCGATGCCGCGACACTGCGGGTGCGGGGCGAGCGCCACCTCGGGCGCTACCACGCCGTGATGCGCGAGCACGGCAAGCGCTCGACCCGCTCGAAGGCCGAGCGACGCTTCTGCATGAAGTGCGGCAGCGCGCTGTGGCTTTGGGATCCGCGCTGGCCCGAGCTCGTTCATCCGCACGCCTCGGCCATCGACACCGCATTGCCGAAACCGCCCGAGGTTGTCGAAGCAGCGCTGGCGTACGCGCCCGCATGGGTCGATGTGCCGCGCGGCAAGGGTCATCGAGGCTTCGACGAGTGGCCAGAAGAATCGCTGGAGGAATGGCATCGCCGCCATGGCCTGTTCTCGTCTGGCTGACCAGCAGCCGTTGCAGCATCCACACGTTCAGTGCTTGCCTGACTTCCATGCTGCGGATGCGCTGGCCCACGGGACTTTGGTCCGCGTTCTGCCTCACCTGGAAGGCGAGTCAGTGGAAGCGCATGCGCTGTATCCGAGTCAGCGCAGTTTGTCGGCCAAGGTGCGCGTGTTCATCGACGCATTCGTGGCGCAGCTCGCGTTGCCGCGCTAGCGGCTGTCAGGCATCGAACGGCAGACCGACGTAGTTCTCCGCCATCGCCGTCGTCGCGGCGTGCGACGACACCAGATAGTCGAGCTCGGCGCGCTGCAAACGCTGGCCGATGGCGCCGGTCTCGGGCAGCTTGTGCATCAATGACGTGAACCACCACGAGAAACGCTCGGCTTTCCAGACGCGAGCCAGGCAGCGCTCGGAGTAGCGGTCGATGCCCTCGCTGCTGTGGTCGCGGTAGAACTCGATCAGGGCGCGCGACAGGAAACGCACGTCGGACGCGGCGAGGTTCAGCCCCTTGGCACCCGTCGGCGGCACGATGTGCGCGGCGTCGCCGGCGAGGAACATCGAGCCGAAGCGCATCGGCTCGGCGACGAAGCTGCGCAGTGGCGCGAGGCTCTTTTCGATCGACGGCCCGGTGACCATCGTCTCGGTGGCTTGCGGATCGAGCCGGCAGCGCAGCTCGTCCCAGAACGCGTCGTCGCTCCAGTCTTCGACCTTGTCTTTCAGCGAGCACTGCACGTAGTAGCGCGTGCGCGTGGCCGAGCGCATCGAGCACAGCGCGAAGCCGCGTTCGTGGTTCGAGTAGATCAGCTCATGCGCAACAGGCGGCGTGTCGGCAAGCACGCCCAGCCAGCCGAACGGATACACCTTCTCGAAGATCGACAGCGCCGCCGGCGGCACCGCGGCGCGGCACGGGCCGTGGTAGCCGTCGCAGCCGGCGATGAAGTCGCAGCGCAACTCGTGCGGCTGGCCGTCGTGGGTGTAGGTGATGGAGGGCGACACCGTGTCGAAGCCGTGCGGCGCAACGTCCTTGGCTTCATAGACTGTCGGCAGCCCGGCGGCGCTGCGTGCGGCCATCAGGTCGCGCGTGACTTCAGTCTGGCCGTAGACGATGACATGCTTGCCGCCGGTGTGCCCGGCCAGGTCGATGCGGTGGCGCGCACCGCCGAAGCAGAGCTCGAAGCCGTCGTGCACCAGACCTTCGGCGTGCATGCGCGCGCCGACGCCGGCTTGATCCAGCAGATCGGCGGTGGTCTGCTCCAGCACACCGGCGCGGATGCGGCCGAGGATGTACTCGCCGTTCTGCCGTTCGACGATGACGTTGTCGATGCCGGCTTGGTGCAGCAACTGGCCGAGCAGCAACCCCGAAGGGCCGGCGCCGACGATCGCGACCTGCGTGCGACCGACAGGGCTCAAACCTCTTCCTCGTCCTTGAAGGCCTCCGCGCGCTTTCTCTTGATCGATGGCAGCATGACGACGACGATCATCGCCAGCGCGGCGAGCAGCAGGCTTGCCGACAGCCCGCGCGTCATGAAGGTGGTCCAGTCACCGCGCGACAGCAGCAGCGCGCGGCGCAGGTTCTCTTCCATCATCGGCCCGAGGATGAAGCCGAGCAGCAAGGGCGCAGGCTCGCAATGCAGCTTGTAGAAGATGTAGCCGACGAGGCCGAACAGCACCGCCATGTAGACGTCGAAGTTGTTGTTGTTGAGCGTGTACAGGCCGATGCAGCAGAACGACAGGATCGCCGGATACAGCACGCGGTAGGGCACGGTCAGCAGCTTGATCCAGATGCCGATCAACGGCAGGTTCAGGATGATCAGCATCGCGTTGCCGACCCACATGCTGGCGATCAGGCCCCAGAACAACTCCGGGTTGCTCGTCATCACCTGCGGCCCGGGCTGGATGCCCTTGATCGTCATCGCGCCGACCATCAGCGCCATCACCGCGTTGGGTGGGATGCCGAGCGTCAGCATCGGGATGAACGACGTCTGCGCGCCGGCGTTGTTGGCGCTCTCGGGGCCGGCGACGCCGCGGATGTTGCCCTGGCCGAACGGCACCTCGCCGGGCCGGCCGCGCGTCTTCTTCTCCACCGTGTAGGCTGCAAACGCCGCCAGCAGCGCCCCGCCGCCGGGCAGCACGCCGAGGATCGAGCCGAGCGCGGTGCCGCGCAATACCGCCGGCCATGCATCCTGAAAATCCTGCTTCGTCGGCCACAGGCCTTTCACGTCCTTGGTGAAGACCTCGCGGTGCTCGGCCGGCCGGCCGAGGTTGGCGATGATCTCGCCGAAGCCGAAGACGCCCATGGCGATGGTGACGAAGCCGATGCCGTCGGTGAGCTCCGGGATGTCGAAGCTGTAGCGCGGCACGCCGGAGATGACGTCGGTGTTGATCTGGCCGAGCAAGAGGCCGAGCAGGATCATCGAGATGGCTTTGATCAATGAACCCGAGGCCAGCACGACCGCGCCGATCAGGCCCAGCACCATCAGCGAGAAGTACTCGGCCGGGCCGAACTTGAAGGCCAGTTCGGTCAGCGGCGGCGCAAACGCGGCGATGACGATGGTGCCCACGCAGCCGGCGAAGAAAGATCCCAGGCCAGCCGCGGCGAGCGCCGCCCCTGCCCTGCCTTTGCGCGCCATCTGGTAGCCGTCGATCGCAGTCACCACTGAGCTCGACTCACCCGGCACGTTGATCAGGATCGCCGTGGTGCTGCCGCCGTACTGCGCACCGTAGTAGATGCCGGCCAACATGATCAGCGCCGGCGTGGCGTCTAGCGCGTAGATGCTGGGCAGCAGCATCGCGATCGTGGCCACGGGCCCGAGGCCCGGCAGCACGCCGATCAGCGTGCCGAGCAGCGCGCCGCCGAAGGCATAGAGCAGGTTGACCCAGGTGAAGGCCACCGAAAAACCGAGGGCGAGGTTGTTGATCAGATCCATGGTGTGGCCCTCAGCCTCTTAAGCGCCGAAGCCGGCGATGGTCGGCAAGACGGGAATCGTCAGCGACAGGCCCTTGACGAAGATCAGCCACGACATCACGGTGAGCACGACGGCGTTGATCAACGTCGCCTTCCAGCTGAACTCGTCGCTGGCCCAGCTCGAGATCCCGATCAGGATCGGCAGCGAGATCAGCAATCCCAGCCGCGGCAGGATGGCGCCGAACAGCGCCACCGCAAACAGGATCACGAACAGCGGCTTCCAGGCGAAGTGGCCGACCTTCTCGCCGTCTTCGGTTTCGATGGTCAGCGCCTTGAACAGCACCATCGCGCCGAGCACCGCCAGCAGGATGCCCAGGCCGAACGGAAAGTAGCCGGGGCCGGGCCGCGCCGAGCTGCCGAAGTTGTAGGTCGTCGCACCCCAGGCAAAGGCGATGCCGACGATGAGAAACATCAGGCCCGACCAGAAGTCGCGTTCACTTTTGATTTTCATGGTGCCGCCAGTCTGCTGCCGGTGAAGCCCGGATGTGCGGCGCATTCTAGGCACGGCGGCGTG
>JANNJX010000784.1:0-2040 GCA_031396005.1 Burkholderiales bacterium | reverse complement strand
CATGAACGCGAGCACGTCGTTCTCGGCCTCGTCCATCAGGGTGCCGAGCTTGGGGAACTTGCCGCGCAGTTGATCGGCAACTGAGCGCCACTGCGCCCGCGCTGCATCGGCCGAGTCCTGCACGAACACAGTGCCGATGGCCGCACTGACCATGCGCCGCTGCGTCTTGCCGGCGTGCGCCAGAGCGTTGCGCATGAAGTGCACGCGACAACGCTGCCAGGTGGCCTTCAATACCTTCCACGTCGCGGCCTTGATGCCCTCATGGCTGCCGCTGATCACCAGCGCAAATAACGTGACGGTCGCGGCTGACGCGAAGGGCCCGGCGGGCGTTGTGTTCTGCGACCGATCCAGACTCTCAAAGCAAAGTTCTCGGGCCTGACCTGTACTGCGGGCGCGGATGGTCTCGTGACGTACACCAATCCGGAGGAACTTCAACTAATCCTGAAGACCTTGAATGCGAACGCCTTCAATTTCGTCGCACTTGATTGAAGTGCAAGCCCGGTCATCCACCGCTCACAGTCACGGGCCAACTCCTGTCGCTGACCAAGGGCAACTTCCCGGCAACTCACCCAGTAGCAGGACGGACCGGCCCGACGCACTTCCGGGCCGATCTACGGACGGTTACAGCTGGTTCAACGGGATCGCGATGTCGACCACATTGTTCGAGACAGCGAAGCTCCCGCGCAGCGTGGCCTTGCCGGTGGGCAACTTGATACTGTAAAGGCCATTTTTGCCGTCCGTGGCCGTCGTGAAGACCGCCAACGACTGCACGTCGACGGCGACGCCGTCGCGAACGATGCTGTAAATGTCGAAGCCTGCGTTCGGGCTGGCGTCCGCCGTGAGCTTGCCGGTGGCGGCCAGCGAGCCGTTGTTGGGCGGCGACTGAATGGCGATCTGGTCCATCGTCGCATCGAACGCATACAGCGTCGTCGCGGTCAGCGGGCTGAGGTCGTTGTTGGTGTAGGCCGAGCCCACGATGCCCATTGCGGTGGGTCCAATCGAATTCAGCGGCGCGCCCGGGGCGTAATTGAGTGGCGCGTCCGTCGCCGTCGTGCCCCCCGCATTGATGTTATGGCGTAGGTTCTGGCCGGTGTTGCTAACGATGCGCAGACGGTCGGCGGCGGGGTTAAAGTCGACGCCGAACGAGGTGCCGCTGAGCGCCACGCTCAGGCGGTTTACCAGCGTGGCGGTCCCGTTGGTCGTGTCGAGCATGTAGACGCCACCGGCGTTGCCCACGCCGTAGAGCTTCTTGTCCTGCACGCGGAAGTCGATGCCGACCAGCGCGGTGTCAGTGAAAAGCCCGGATACGACGCCAATGGTTCGGGCGTTGGCCGGGTCGAACTCGTTGAAGCAGATTAAGCGCTGGTCGCTGGTCAGACCGACGGCCTGCAGCGACCGGGCGCGGCCGGTGCCATCGCCGCTGGCGCAGTTGGCCGAGCCCCAGTCGTAGCTGCCCGTCCAGCTGGAGCCGTCGCGGTCGTAGCCGACGGCTGCCGAGCCCAGGGTGGCAGTCAAGATGGCTACAGCGAGTTTCGAGAGGGAACTTTTGTGCATACTGATCTCCGTATCGAGTGTTCGTCGTCCGAAGGAAACGGACAGGCTCGTGGTTGGGTGGGTTGGACGAGGTCGGCAGCCGCTTCCTGCAGCACCAACGCCCGGACTACTTTGCAGCGACCTGAAAAGATGCAGCGGGGATGAAAGAAAGTTTTGTGCTTTCGCAGCGCCGCCGGGTGTGGCTACCGACATGACCGCGGATAATGAGGCCCTGTCACGCTCTACGCCCGGCTACCAGATGGTGCCTGCCTAAGACCGGTACGCTGGCGGACGGTTCTCAGCGCCGCTGCAACTCGCCGCCCACGCGCAGCACCTCGTCGACCAGCAGGTCGAGATCGGCCTGCCTCGTGCGGTGATTAGCGATCGCCACCCGCAGGCTGTGCCGGCCCAGCAAGGTGGTGTCGCTCAAGGTGGCGGTGCCCGCTTCCTGCAGACGCAACATGACCTCGGTGTTGAAGGCTTTCAGCGCCGTCTCGCTGGCGCCTG
>JANNJX010000778.1:0-4365 GCA_031396005.1 Burkholderiales bacterium | reverse complement strand
AGGTAGGCTCACGGCATGTTGATCGGCACGCTGTTCGCGCTGGCCGCCGGGCTGATGTGGGGCCTGGTCTTCGTCGCGCCGCTGATGCTGCCCGCGTACCCGGCCGCGCTGCTGTCGGTGTCGCGCTATCTCGCCTTCGGCCTGATCGCGTTGCCGCTGGCCTGGTTCGGCCGTGCGCGCCTGGCGCAGTTGACGCGGGAAGATTGGATCGAGGCGGCCAAGCTGTCGCTCGTCGGCAACCTCATCTATTACCTCTGCCTGGCCGCGGCGATCCAGCGCGCCGGCGGGCCGCTGCCGACGATGATCATCGGCACGCTGCCGGTGGTGATTGCGGTCACGTCGAATCTGCGCGATCACGCACGCGACGGCCATCTGCCGTGGGCACAGCTCGTGCCGTCGCTGCTGCTGATCGCCGCCGGTATCGCCTGCGTCAACCAGGTCGAGCTGCAGCGCCTGCGCGCCGACGACAGCGCCGACCTCGGCCGCTACGCCACCGGCGCGCTGCTCGCCGTGGCCGCGGTGGCCTGCTGGACCTGGTACCCGATCCGCAACGCCGATTGGATGCGCGCCCACCCCGACCGCTCGGCCAGCGCCTGGGCCACGGCGCAGGGCATCGCCACGCTGCCGCTGTCGGCGCTCGGCTTCGCCGCGTTCTGGGGCTGGAGTGAGCTGAGCGGCAGCGCCTTCGAGATGCCGTTCGGCCCCACGCCGGCGTTGTTCGTCGGCCTGATGTTCGCCATCGGCCTGTTCGCGTCGTGGCTCGGCACGCTGTGCTGGAACGCGGCCAGCCAGCGCCTGCCGACGGCCGTGGCCGGGCAGTTGATCGTCTTCGAGACGCTCGCTGCGCTGGCCTATGCCTTCGTGCTGCGCCATGAAATGCCGGGGCTGTTCACGCTGCTCGGCGTGGCTTTGCTCGTTGCCGGCGTGCTGCTGGCGCTGCACGTGAAGTCCGTCGCAGTGCATTGACCAGCGGATACACGCGTTGCGACTGCACGCGCCGCAACAGCATCTCGTCACCACTCGCCAGGTAACCGTCGCCCACTGCGTGTATCGATCACAGCGCGATCTGCAGCGCTTGCCGAACATGAGTGCACACCGTCAAAACGACGGGCGCATCAGCGAAGGGGAGAGGGAGACCACCATGTTCAACGACGCCGCCACCGCGATCAAAGTGCTTGCCGGATGTGTGTTGGGGGGGTGTTTTGCGGTCGCCGTGATCGTCAGCACAGCGATCGGGTAGTTGTTCACTGCAAACCGTTCGCCCTGAAGTATCGAAGGGCTCACGTGGGCTTCGATACCTCAGCCCGAACGGAGTCCTATCTCGATGCGGCCAACGCATCGTCCAGCACTTCGACCCAATGGCGCACCGGCATTGCGGTGCCGGTCTGCAAGTGCTGGATGCAGCCGATGTTGGCCGAGACGATCGTCTGCGCATCGAGCGGTGCCAGGTTGGCGAGCTTGCGATCGCGCAATTCGTAGGCGAGCTTGGGTTGCGTCACGCTGTAGGTACCGGCCGAGCCGCAGCACAGGTGGCTCTCGTTCATGGCGACGCTGATGTCGAAGCCGAGTTCGCGCAAACCGCCTTCGACGCCGCCGCGCAATTGCTGACCGTGCTGCAAAGTGCACGGCGGATGAAATGCCAGTTTGTTGCTCTGCGCTGAACGCAGCTTCGGCTTCAACGCGGGCACGAGCGCCGGCAGCAACTCCGACAAGTCCTTCGTCAGCGCGCTGATGCGCTGCGCCTTCTCGGCGTACGCCGCATCGTGCGCGAGGTGGTGCGCGTATTCCTTGACCGTGGCGCCGCAGCCCGACGCGTTCATGACGATCGCCTCGACCGTGCCGGCGGAGGTGAGACCCTGCACCAGCGGCCACCAGGCGTCGATGTTGCGCCGCATGTCGTTCAAGCCGCCTTCGGCATCGTTGAGGTGCGTGCGGATCGCGCCGCAGCAGCCGGCGTCGTCGGCGACGAGCGTCTGGATGCCGGCGGCGTCGAGCACGCGCGCGGTAGCGGCGTTGATGTTGGGCATCATCGCCGGCTGCACGCAGCCCATCAGCATCAGCACCTTGTGCGTGTGGGCTCGTGTCGGCCACTGATGTGCACGCGCAGAGCCCTTGGCCGGCACCTTGTTCTTCAGCGACGCCGGCAGCAGCGGCCGCACCATCTGACCGAGTTTCATCGCCGGTGAGAACAACGGCGAGGTCAGACCCTCTTTCAACGCGCTGCGCACCAGACGCTCCATCAACGGCCGCTCGACCTTGGCCTCGACGACCTTGCGCCCGATGTCCACCAAGTGCCCATACTCCACGCCGCTCGGGCAGGTGGTTTCACAGTTGCGGCAGGTCAAACAGCGGTCCAAGTGCAGCTGCGTCGCCCGCGTCGGCGCCACGCCTTCCAACACCTGCTTGATCAGGTATATGCGCCCGCGCGGGCCGTCGAGTTCGTCGCCGAGCAGCTGGTAGGTCGGGCAGGTGGCGGTGCAGAAGCCGCAATGCACGCACTTGCGAAGAATCGCCTCGGCGGCATCGCCGTCGGGCGTGCCTTTGTATTCGGGGGCGAGGTTGGTTTGCATCAGGTATGGCGCCGGGCCGCCCCAAGGCAGACCTGCGCCCCCATGGGGGGCAGCGAACGAAGTGAGCTTGGGGGTTGTTCCATCAGGGGGTCGTGTAGGTGAGCGCCCAGTAGTGAGTCCACTTATGCCATTGCGCGTCGTGCGCAGAGGGGCCGATCGCAGCGATCACCTGCTCGCGCGTCGGAAAATTCTTCAGCACCTCGTGCGTGCTGCCGTCGTCGAGCGTGCGCTGCTGAAAGCTGTTGCCGTCGCCATCGCGGCGTGCAATCGGCGTGCTGCTGCCTTCGACGTACAGGTTGTCGATGAAGACGACGCGCGCGCCGGGTTGCAGCTTGGCGTGCAGCGCGGCGAGCCACGCGGGCAGCCGTGTCAGCGGCACATGCGACCACCAGAAGCCGGCGAAAGCGGCGTCGAAGCGGCCTTCGACCTCGTCGAGCGAATAAGCGTCGGCCTTCGACAGCCGCACTCTGGCCGGCAAGGCCCTGCTGCGCGCGATGGCCAGCGTGTCGTCGTTGACATCGGTGGCGAGCCATTGCGTTGCGTCGCCTGCGGCGAGCTGCGTCCACCAGCCGGTGCCGCAGGCAACTTCGAGCACGTGCCTGCCGGCAAACTGGCTCGGCAGCCAGGTTGCGATCGCACTCAAATCGGCCCGCCGCTCCGGTTTGGCATAGATGCGCTCGTACTCGGCGGCGCGGCGCGCGTAGTAGGCCTGCATGTCTTCGACCGTTCGCGCGCTCATCGCCGCCGCATCACAGGTCTGCATACAGCCGACCGCGGTTGAACACGCGGTCGGGGTCGAAGCTGTCGCGCAGCGCGCGATGGATTTTTTCCACCGCCGGCGACAGCGGATGGAAAGCGCCGGCGCTCTTGTCCTTGCCGCGGAAAAGCGTCGCGTGGCCGCCGGCTTGGACGGCCGCGTCGCGCACCAGCGCAGCACCCGCGTTGGTGCACAGCCAGCGCTGCGCGCCGCCCCATTCGATCAACTGGTCGCCTTGCAGCGCGATCGGCGGCGCGGTGCTCGCCACCGAGATGCGCCACAGCGCGGCGCCCTTGTCTTCGGCTTTTGCGGCCGTGGCAAAAAACTCATCACCGTGGTCGCGCAAGCCGCGCCAAAACGCTGCTGCCAAAGGCGGATCGATGATGTCGCCGCCGAGCTGCGTCTGCGCGGCGTCGACGGCTGCACGCGCGCCGGACAGGCGCAGCACCAGCATGCCGCTCCACCACGCGCTGGCGGAGATCGGCAGCGGCTCGCCGCCCCAGGCGTTCAAGCGCTTCAGCGCTTCAGGTTGATCGCACTCGAAGCGGATCGTCGCAGTGGCCACGGCCACCGGCAGCACTTTCAACGACACCTCGCAGATCACGCCGAGCGCGCCCATCGAGCCGGCGAGCGCGCGGCTGACGTCGTAGCCGGCAACGTTTTTCATCACCTGGCCGCCGAAGGTCAGCACCTGGCCGCGGCCGTTGGCGAGCGTCGCGCCGAGCAGATGGTCGCGCACGCCGCCGGCGCTGGCGCGCGCCGGGCCGGCGAGGCCCGCGGCAACCATGCCGCCGACGGTGCCGCGCGCCACGTAACGCGGCGGCTCGAAAGCCAGGTGCTGGCCTTGTTCGGCGAGCGCGGCTTCGAGCTCGTCGAGCAGCGTGCCGGCGCGCACGGTGACGACGAGCTCGCTCGGCTCGTAGTTGCTGATGCCGGCCAGCGGCTTGATGTCGAGCCACTCGCCATGCAGCACGTTGCCGTAAAAGTCCTTCGTGCCGCCGCCGATGATGCGAAGCGCGCTTCTCGCAGCGCGCGCGG
>JANNJX010000772.1:0-5777 GCA_031396005.1 Burkholderiales bacterium | reverse complement strand
AGCGCGCGCGTGATCTCGAGCGAGCTGAAGACGCCCGACCTCGAAGCCAAGATCCTGGCGCGTATTCGCACGCTGGACTTCGGGGCGAAAGATGTAGCGGAGATGGTCACCACCTGGCCGTTGGATTTCTTGCCTGCGTAGCTTCGCACCGGTATCGCTTCCGATTCGACGCGGCAGCGTCACTGCGTGGGCGGCAAGTTCGGTTGGCACTCGGGCGGTGTGTTCATACAGATCGGGGCTCGCCGCCCGCCGACCACGGGCGCGCGCCAAGCGTGGGCTGACGCTGCCTCGAAGCTGACGCTGGGCGCGGCGCCTGAGTCGCCTTGACTGATCGCGGCAGCCGCGCCAGGTTCTTCGGCGTCGTCGCCGCCGCCGCCGCAGGCGGCGAGCAGGGTCGCGCTGAGGCTGGCGAGCAGCGCATCGCGGATGGAGCGCCAGAAAGTGCCGAGGGTGGTCGTCATTGCGTTCTCCGAAAAGGGTGCATCGTCGAGATGAAGCGCGCGCCGTGATGCAAAGGCTCGTCGCTCGGTTGGCAAGGCGAGGCAGTGTTGTCAAGCGCGCACGCGAGGTCTTGAAGATTCGCGCCAACTCCCCCTTCGCTCACCCGCAGGCTCCTCACCTGCGAGGTCAGCGCTCGCGAGCAGCCGCAGCGCCGGGGTCTTCAAACGACCCTGCACAATGTCGTCATGCCGAATTGGATCTCTTACACCCAGCTCGTGCTGCTGGGTGTCGTCGTTCTGGTCTTGCTCTGGCTCGCCTTGCGACGTGGCGGCAACGACGCTCTCGAACGCAACCTGCGCAACGACGTGCAGGACAGCGCGCGGGCGACGCGCCAGGAACTGACCACCACGCTGGCGACCTTTCAGCAGACGCTGCTGGCGCAAAGCAGCGACGTGGCGCGGACGCAGAACGAGCAGATCGATTCGTTCCGCACGCAGCTGGCAACGATGCAGCAGCGCATCGGCGATGACACGCGCGCCGCGCGCGACGCTCAGGATGCCGCGCTGCACCGCTTCGGCCAGGCGCAGGCCGAGCAGTTGCGCGCGCTCGCCGACGCCAACGACAAGCGCATGGGCGAGGTGCGGCAGGCGGTGGAGGCCAAGCTGACGCTGATCCAGGCCGACAACGCGCAGAAGCTGGAGCAGATGCGGGCGACGGTCGATGAAAAACTGTCGGCGACCTTGGAGCAGCGTTTGGGCGAGAGCTTCAAACAGGTCGCCGAGCGGCTGGAGCAGGTGCACAAGGGCCTGGGCGAGATGCAGACGCTGGCGCGTGACGTCGGCTCGCTCAACCGCGTGCTGACGAACGTGAAGACGCGCGGCAGTTTCGGCGAGGTGCAGTTGGAGGCGCTGCTCGCCGATGTCTTCACGCCCGAGCAGTACGGCCGCAACGTGGCCACGGTGCCGGGCAGCAACGAGCGCGTCGAGTTTGCGATTCGGCTGCCGGGGCACGACGACAAGGGCGGCGGCGCGCCGGTGTGGCTGCCGATCGACGCCAAGTTTCCGCGCGAAGACTACGAGCGCCTGCTCGACGCGCAGGAGCGCGCCGACAAGGAGGCGGTGGAGATTTCGGCGCGCGCGATCGAGAACCGGCTGAAGTTCGAGGCCCGCCGGATCCGCGACAAGTACATCGCCGCACCGCACACGACGGACTTCGGCATCCTCTTCGTGCCGACCGAGGGTCTGTATGCCGAAGCACTGCGAAGGCCCGGCCTCGTCGATGTGCTGCAGCGTGAGTGCAAGGTCATGCTGGCCGGGCCGACGACGCTGTTGGCGACGTTGAACAGTCTGCAGATGGGCTTTCGCACCCTCGCGCTCGAGAAGCGCAGCGCCGAGGTCTGGCAGGTGCTCGGCGCGGTCAAGACCGAGTTCGGCAAGTTCGGCGACGTGCTCGCGAAGACGAAGAAAAAGCTCGATGAGGCCAGCTCGACGATCGAGGCCGCCGAGGTGCGCACGCGCGCGATGAGCCGTCAGTTGCGCAGCGTCGAGTCGATGCCGACGCGCGAGGCGCAGGGGCTGCTCGGCATGGCGGCCAACGAAGACGACGAGCAAGGGGTTGAATGAACTTGGGTGAGCCCAGACTCGCAGCTGCACCGCGCCACGCTTTCGTTCTCGTCGTCGTCACGCTTGTTGGCCTGCACGCCTGCATGGCCGCCACGCGCGTCGCAGCGAGTCTGGCGGTGCTCGCGCAAGGCCACCCGGCGTGGGTGGTCGGCGCGCTGCTGAGTTTGTACGGTCTGGCGCCGATCGGTTTGTCGCTGTGGGCCGGCCGCATGGCCGACCGCTTCGGTTTTCATCGGCCGGTGGCCTGGTCGATCGGCTTTGCGCTGGTCGGTGCGGCGTTGCCGGTGGCGACGCAGCATCTGGCGGCACTGGCGGTGTCGGGTCTGCTCACCGGGGGCGCAGTGGCGTTCGCGGCGGTGGCGATCCAGCGTGAGGCCGGGCTGATGGCGCGCGACGTGGGTGATCTCAAGCGCGTCTTCAGCTGGGTGGCGCTCGGCCCGGCGTTGTCGAACACGATTGCGCCGGTGGTGACGGGGCTGCTGATCGACCACGTCGGCTTTCGCGCCGCCTTCGTCTTCGGCACGCTGCTGCCGCTGGTGGCGGCGTGGGCGGCGTGGCGCGTGCCGCGCCTGGCGGCGTCGCTGCCGCCCGTCGGCGAGCCGGCATCGTTTCGCAGCGCCTTCGGCTTGCTGCGCCACACACACCTGCGCAACCTGCTGCTGGTCAACGTGGCGATGGCGGCGTCATGGGATGCACACACCTTCACCGTGCCGGTGGTCGGCCACGCGCGTGAGTTGAGCGCGTCGTCGATCGGCCTCGTGCTCGGCTCGTTCGCGGTGGCCTCGACGCTGGTGCGCCTGGGCATCTCGTCGTTTGCGCAGCGCATCGACGAGAAGCGCGCGCTGCTCGCCGCGATCACGCTGGCGACCGGCACGTTGCTGATCTACGCCTGGCTGCCCGGCACGCTGGGCATGATGATCGGCTCGGCGCTGCTCGGCTTGGCGCTGGGCTCGGTGCAGCCGATGGTGTTGTCGATGCTGCACCAGGGTGCGCCGCCCGGTCAGCAGGGTCAGGCGCTAGCGCTGCGCATGCTGTTCACCAACGCAGCAACGATCGCCATGCCGGTCGGCTTCGGATTTCTCGCCGCGGCGACGACGAGTGCGGCGCCGATGTGGCTGATGGCGGCGCTGCTGCTGGCCGCGCGTGTGCCCGCACGCCGGCTGGCGAGAAGCGCAACGTCAGAAGCGCACGCCTCTCGGGTTTGATTGCGGGTCCACCGGCGCTGGCGAGGGCTCCGCCACGGGCGCGGGCACCGGCGGCTGAGTGGCCTTGGGCTCGACCAGCGGCTGCGGCGCGGCGGCCTTGTAGTTGGGCGGCAATTGAGACTGGCGCGAGTAGCCGGCGACGTCGAGCGTCTCTTCCCACGTCGATGGGTTGAAGCCGCGCAGCACTTGGGCGCCGACCTTCATCACCGGCGCTTCCTGGCCGCCGGTCGTCTTTTCCCACACTTCCTTGTCTTCGTTGGTGGTTGCGGTGCGCTCCGAATACGGGATGCCGCGGCGCTGCAGCAGCGCGCGGCCCATCTCGCAGGCATCGCACTTCGATGCGGTGTAGAGCACGACCGGGAATTTGGCCATCACCTGACGCAGCGCGAAGGGCAGCGTCGCTTCGTTGGCGGCGATGCTGCCGTCACGGTTGACTTGCACGGCGCGGGTGTCGCCCGGCGGCGCACGGTCGCTGTAGGTGACTTTGCCGTCGGGGCCGACGACTTTGAACAGCGCATGCGCCGGCAGCGCGGCGAGCGTCAGCGTGACCAGGGAAGCGGCAGCGAGCCAGGAGCGAAGCACGGCAGGTTTCATACCCACAATCTACCGCGCGCAGCGCCGGCACTCAAGCCATTCCTTGGTGACGGAGCAGCGCATCGATGCGTGGTTCACGGCCGCGGAAGGCGATGAAGTTTTCCATCGCCGCACGGCTGCCGCCGGCTTCGAGAATTTCTTCACGAAGTCGCCTGCCGGTGGGCACGGAGAGTGCTCCGGCCTCCTCGAACGCGCTCCAGGCGTCGGCACTCAGTACCTCGGCCCACTTGTAGCTGTAGTAGCCCGCGGCATAGCCGCCGCCGAAGATGTGCGAGAAGGCGTGGGCGAAGCGGTTGAACGGCGGCGGCTTCAATACCGCCACCTGGTCGCGCACTTCGTCGAGCAGCTGCTGCAGGCGGTCCTTGGCGCTGGCCTCGCTGTGGATGCGCATGTCGAACAGGCCGAACTCGAGCTGGCGCACGGTCTGCATGCCGCTCTGGAAGTTTTTCGCCGCCACCATCTTGTCGAACAGATCGCGTGGCAGCGCGGCGCCGGTGTCCACATGCGCGGTCATGCGCTGCAACACGTCCCACTCCCAGCAGAAGTTCTCCATGAACTGGCTCGGCAGCTCGATGGCGTCCCACTCAACACCTTGCAGACCCGAGACGCCGAGGTCTTCGATGCGCGTCAGCATCAGGTGCAGGCCGTGGCCGAACTCGTGAAAGAGGGTGATGACGTCGTCGTGCGTCAGCAGCGACGGTTCGCTGCCGACCGGGGCTGAGTAGTTGCATTGCAGCGTCGCCACCGGCGTTTGCGTGGCGCCGTCGGGGCGCGACCAGCGCTCGCGCGCATCGCCCATCCACGCGCCGGGCTGCTTGCCGGCGCGCGCGTAGGCGTCGAGGTAGAACTGCGAGAGCAGCTGGCCGTCGCGTTCGACGCGGTAGAAGCGCACCGAGTCGTGCCACACCGGCGCCGTGTCCGGCGTGATCTGCACCTCGAAGATTGTCTGCACGATGTCGAACAGGCCGGCCAGCACCTTCGGCTCGGTGAAGTAGCGTTTGACGTCGAGATCGCTGAAGGCGTAGCGCGCTTCCTTCAGCTTCTCGCTGACGAAGGCGATGTCCCATGCTTCGAGCGCCGGCAGGCCGAGCTCGCCGACGGCGAACTCGCGCAGCGCCTGCACGTCGCGCTCGGCAAACGGCTTGGCGCGTTGAGCCAGGTCTTGCAGGAAGGCGTTGACCTCGGCCGGCGTGCGCGCCATCTTCGGCACCAGCGACACATCGGCATAGCTGGCGTGGCCGAGCAGTTGCGCCGCTTCCTGCCGCAACGCGAGCAGCTCGCGCATCAGCGGCGTGTTGTCCTGCTCCGGCGGCCCGAGCTCGCTGGCTCGGGTGACGTAGGCCTCGTACAGCCTTGCGCGAAGGACGCGGTCGGTGCCGTACTGCATCAGCGGCTGATAGACCGGCTGGTGCAGCGTCAGCTTGTGGCCTTGCTTGCCGTCGGCAACTGCGGCGGCGCGTGTGGCCTGCTGCACATCGGCCGGAACGCCGTCGAGCTGGTCGGCGCTGGCATAGAACGCGAAGCCATCGGTGGCATCGAGCACATGCTCGGAGAACTTCTGCGACAGCTCGGCCGTGCGCTCCTGGATCGAGGCGAAGCGCTGCTTCGCCGCACCTTGCAGCTCGGCGCCCGAGAGCACGAAATCGCGCAGCGCATTGGCCAGCGCCTTCTTGCGCGGCGCCGGCAGGCGCGCCGTCGCGGCACTCGCCGCGATGGTCTTGTACTTTGCGAACAGCCGCTCGTCGGCGCCAACCCGCGTGTGGAACGCAGTGACTTTCGGCAGGGCGTCGTTGAACGCAGCGCGCATTGCGGGCGTGTCGGCGACGCTGTTCAGGTGCGACACCGTGCCCCAGGCGCGGCCCAGCCGTTCGGTGGCCACGTCGAGCACGGCCGACATGGCGTCGTAGTCGGCAGC
>JANNJX010000752.1:0-2061 GCA_031396005.1 Burkholderiales bacterium | reverse complement strand
TTCTATCAGAACGACGCCTACGGCAAGGCCGGTCTGGAGGGCACGGTGCGTGCATTGAAGCGCCGCAACCTCGAACCCGTGGCCACCAGCACCGTCGAGCGCAACACGGTCGACGTGGCCAAGGCCGTCGCCGAGATCGTGCCGAAGAACGCCAATGCGGTCGTCCAGATCAGCGCCTACAAGTCGTGCGCCGCTTTCATCCGCGAAGCGCGCAAGGCCGGCTTCGGCGGCACCTTCTTCAACGTCTCCTTCGTCGGCACGCAGGCCCTGGCCGACGAGCTGAAAAACGAAGGTGCCGGCGTGATGATCAGCCAGGTGATGCCGTTTCCGTACACCGCCTCGGTGCCGATCACGCGCGAGTTCCAGGCCGCCGCAACCAAGGCCGGCAACGTGCAGACCAACTACTCGAGCCTCGAAGGCTATCTGGCGGCCAAAGTGTTCAGCGAGGGCCTGAAGCGTGCGCCGAAGAACGCCACGCGCGAGCAGCTGATCGCCGGGCTCGAATCGATCCAGCGCGCCGACTTCGGCGGCTTCATGGTCGATTTCGGCGCGCGCGATCACGTGGCATCGAGTTTTGTCGATTTGTCGATGTTGACCGGCGACGGCAAAGTCCGCCGCTGATGGAAGGAGACTGATGATGAGCCAGAGCCTCTTGCATTCGAACGCGCGCCGCCAGGCGCTCAAGCATGTCGCCGGTGCCGCGGCAGCGTCGATCGCCGCGCCGCTGTGGGCGCAGGCGGCGCCGAAGAACATCGTGCTCGGCCAGTCGGCGCCGTTCAGTGGCCCGGCAGCGCAGTTGGGCGAACAGTTCAAGCGCGGCGCCCTGCTGTTCTTCGATCGCCAGAACGCCAAGGGCGGTGTCAACGGACGTTTGGTCGAGCTGAAGAGCGTCGACGACGGCTACGAGCCCGACCGCTGCAAGGCCAACACCGACAAGCTGATCAAGGACGGCGTGTTCGCACTCTTCGGCTACATCGGCACCCCCACCAGCCTGGCCGCGTTGCCGCTGGCCAGCGCGGCGCAAGTGCCTTTCATCGCCCCGTTCACCGGCGCGCAGGCGCTGCGCGAACCGTTCAACCGCATCGCCTTTCACGTGCGGGCCTCGTACTTCGACGAGACCGCCGAGATCGTCAAGCAGGTGACGTCGATCGGCGCCAAGCGCATCGCCGTCTTCCACCAGAACGACAGCTACGGCAAGGCCGGTCTCGACGGCGTGCTGCGCGCGTTGAAGCCGCTCAACCTGGAGCCGGCGGGCCTGGGCACCGTCGAGCGCAACACGGTGGACGTGGCCGCGGCGGTGAAGTCGATCCTGGCCGGCAAGCCCGACGCCATCGTGCAGATCAGCGCCTACAAGTCGTGCGCGGCTTTCATCCGCGAGGCGCGCAAGGCCGGCTATGGCGGCACCTTCTACAACGTCAGCTTCGTCGGCACCAAGGCCCTGGCCGACGAGCTCGGCGCCGACGCGCGCGGCGTCATCGTCAGCCAAGTCATGCCTTACCCGTACTCGCCGGTCTCACCGCTGTCGGGCGAGTACCTCGCCGCAGGCAAGGCGACCGACGGCGACAAGTTCGAGCCGAACTACAGCAGCATCGAAGGTTTTGTCGCCGCCAAGACGTTCAGCGAGGCCTTGAAGCGCATGACCGGCACGCCGAGCCCCGATGCCCTGATCGCCGGCATGGAGTCGCTACGTGAACTCAACCTGGGCGGCTTCTTCGTCGATTTCAGTGCCAGCAAGCACATGGGTTCGCGCTATGTGGACCTGACGATCCTCAGCGCCGACGGCAAGGTCCGGCGATAGCACCGTGGGCATGATGGACCGCACGATCGCAAACATCTGCGGACGCGCCCTCATCGCTGTCGTCATGGCGGCAAGCCCAGCATGGCTACAGGCGGCCGAGCCCGGCGTCAGCGCCGCTGAAGTCGTCATCGGCCAGAACATCACGCTGCAAGGCGGCAAGAACCGCTACGGCATGGCGGCGCTCGACGGCATCAAGCTGCATCTCGACGCCGTGAACGACGCCGGCGGCGTGCACGGCCGCAAGATCGTGCTGCGCACGCTCG
>JANNJX010000741.1:0-3583 GCA_031396005.1 Burkholderiales bacterium | reverse complement strand
TCCCGCAGCTCTACGTCAACGGCGAGTTCATCGGCGGCTCGGACATCCTGATGGAGATGTACCAGGCCGGTGAGTTGCAGCAGGTGCTGGGCAAGGCGGCTTGAGCCAGCGGCTCGTCGTCGGCATCACCGGCGCCAGCGGCGCGATTTACGGCGTGCGATTGCTCGAGCGCTGCAAAATGCTCGGCGTGGAGACGCATCTGGTCGTCACGCCGGCCGGCGTGCTCAACGTGCATCACGAGTGCGGCCTCGGCCGCAGCGCGCTAGAAACGCTAGCCACACAGGCGTACGCGCCGGGCGACATCGGCGCCTGTATCGCCAGCGGCAGCTTCGACACGGCGGCGATGGTGATCGCACCGTGCTCGATGAAGACGCTTGCCGCGGTGGCGCATGGCTTCGGCGACAACCTGCTGACGCGCGCGGCCGACGTGACACTCAAGGAGCGGCGGCGTCTGGTGCTGATGGTGCGCGAGACGCCGTTCAACCTGGCCCACCTGCGCAACATGACGGCGGCCACCGAAATGGGCGCGATCGTCTTTCCGCCGCTGCCGGCGTTCTATCACCGGCCGGCGTCGATCGACGAGCTGGGGGTTGATTCCGTCGAGCGGGTGTTGGCGCTGGCCGGTGTTGTCCAAGCGCAGCCGCAAGCCTGGCGCGGCCTTTAAGCCATCCAGCGCTGACGCGCGGCGAAGACCGCGTTCGGATATTCAGAGCGACCGCGGCTGCCGTTGTAGCGGCCCAGCGCCAGGAACAAGTCGCCGCGCTCGCGTTCGAGGTAGTGGCGCAGGATCACGCAGCCGAAGCGCAGGTTGGTCTGCATGTGGAACAGGCGACCGGGGTCGCCGTCGCCGATCAGGCGTGCCCAAAACGGCATGATCTGCATGTAGCCGCGCGCGCCGACGACGCTGATGGCGTACTTGCGAAACGCGCTTTCGACTTGTATCAGCCCGAGTACGAGCTCGGCTTCGAGGCCGGCGCGCTTGCTCTCGTACCAGAGCGTGTCGAGAAACTCGACCCGCGTGTGGCGCTCGCTCTTGTAGCGCTTCAGGCGTTCGCTGGTAGCGCCTTGCCAGCGCAGGAACGCCATGCGGTCGTCGGTCTTGGCGAAGTTGGGTCGAGGCGGCGCCGCTGCTGCGATCGCTGCCGACAGCGCCGAGCGCACCGAATCGGCCAGAGGCTCTTCAATCTGCCCGCCAGCCTGCGCCCGGCCGCTGAGCGCGGACAGCGGCAGCACCACGAGCGCGCGGCGCGCGAGCGTCATGCCGCGCAGCGGGCCTTCACGAAGTCGACGACTCCCGTCACCGGCACTGCGGTGGCAGCGGCATCGCGCCGGCCCTGGTACTCGACCTGGCCTTCCTTCAAGCCGCGGTCGGAGATGACCACACGATGCGGCAAGCCGATCAGTTCCCAGTCGGCGAACATCGCGCCGGGGCGCTCGCCGCGGTCGTCGAGCAGAACGTCGATGCCGAGCGCCGCGAGCTGCTCGTGCAGCGCATCGGCTTGCTGCTTCACCGCGTCGCTGCGCTCGTAGCCGATCGGGCAGATGACGACGGCAAACGGCGCCAGCGCATCGGGCCAGATGATGCCGCGCTCGTCGTGGTTCTGCTCGATCGCCGCGCCGAGGATGCGCGTCACGCCGATGCCGTAGCAGCCCATGATCAGCGGCTGCGGCTTGCCGGTCTCGTCGAGGAAGTTGGCGTTCATCGCCGTGCTGTACTTGGTGCCGAGCAGAAAGACGTGGCCGACTTCGATGCCACGCTGGATGGACAGCACGCCCTTGCCGTCGGGCGACGGGTCGCCTTCGACGACGTTGCGCAGGTCGGCAATCACATCGGGCTCCGGCAGGTCGCGGCCCCAGTTGACGCCGGTGATGTGGCAATCGGCTTCGTTGGCGCCGCAGACAAAGTCGCTCATATTGGCGACGGTCCGGTCGGCGATCACCTTCACCGGCTTCTTGGTGTCGATCGGGCCGAGGTAGCCCGGCGGCGTGCCGAAGTGATCGACGATCTCGGGCGCGGTGGCAAAACGCCAGCCGTTCTTCAATCCTTCGACCTTGCCGGTCTTGACTTCGTTCAGGCTGTGGTCGCCGCGCACGAGCAGCAGCCAGACCTGGACCTTGACGATGTCGCCGGCTTCGTTCTTTTGTTCAGTGGCGAGCACCAGCGACTTGATCGTGCGTTGCAGCGGAAGCTGCAACAGCGCGGCCACGTCTTCACAGGTGCTCTTGCCGGGCGTCGGCGTTTTCTTCATCGCCTCGGCCGGCACCGCGCGCGACGCAACCAGTGCCACGCCTTGGGCCAGCTCTACATTGGCCGCGTAGTCGCTCGTCGGGCAGTAGGCGATCGCGTCTTCGCCGGTGGCCGCGATGACCTGGAACTCGTGCGAGGCGTCGCCGCCGATGGCGCCGGTGTCGGCCGCGACGGCGCGGTACAGCAGGCCGAAGCGGTCGAAGATCGCGCCGTAAGCGCTGTACATCGCGTCGTAGCTCTTCTGCGCCGACGCGAAGTCGCGGTCGAACGAGTAGGCGTCCTTCATCGTGAACTCGCGCCCGCGCATCAGGCCGAAGCGCGGCCGACGCTCGTCGCGGAACTTGGTCTGGATGTGATAGAAATTTTTCGGCAGTTGCTTGTAGCTGCGCAGCTCCTGGCGCGCGATGTCGGTGATGACCTCTTCGCTCGTCGGCTGGATGATGAAGTCGCGGTCGTGCCGGTCCTTGATGCGCAGCAGCTCGGGCCCATAAGCCTGGAAGCGCCCGGACTCCATCCACAGCTCGGCCGGTTGCACCACCGGCATCAGCAGCTCGACGGCGCCGGCGCGGTTCATCTCTTCACGGATGATCGCCTCGACCTTGCGGATCACGCGCAGGCCCATCGGCAGATAGCTGTAGATGCCGGCGCCGAGGCGCTTGATCATGCCGGCGCGCATCATCAGGCTGTGGCTCACCACCTCGGCGTCGGCCGGCGCTTCTTTGAGCGTGGAAATGAAGAACCGCGAAGCTTTCATGGGCGTGTGGTGCGGCGAGGCCCGCCGCGGCACGTTGCACAACAAAGCCCCTGATGCGGGAAACCGAGTGATCGCGCGCTACACCGGGCCGGTGCAAAATGAAATCAGTTCAAATATCGAGGTCCGATTATGCTCGACCGTGACGGCTTCAGGCCGAACGTCGGCATCGTCCTGCTCAACACTCGCAACCAGGTTTTCTGGGGCAAGCGGCTGCGCACGCACTCGTGGCAGTTTCCGCAGGGCGGCATCAATCATGGCGAGTCGCCCGAGCAGGCGATGCTGCGCGAGCTGCACGAAGAGGTCGGCTTGCTGCCCGAGCACGTGCAGATCATGGCGCGCACGCGCGACTGGTTGCGCTATGAAGTGCCCGACCATTACATCCGCCGCGACGCGCGCGGGCACTACAAAGGCCAGAAGCAGATCTGGTTTTTGTTGAAGCTGATCGGCCGCGACAGTGACCTGAATCTTCGCGCCACCGACCACCCGGAGTTCGACGCCTGGCGCTGGAACGACTACTGGGTACCGCTCGAGGTGGTGATCGAGTTCAAGCGCGGCGTCTATGAGCGCGCGCTGACCGAGCT
>JANNJX010000705.1:0-3106 GCA_031396005.1 Burkholderiales bacterium | reverse complement strand
GGCCGACGCGATTCCCAAGGCGCAGGACGTGCCGGTGTGGAAGCAGGATTGGCTGATCGACCTCGTGCGCAGCGCCGGCACGCCGGCTGCCCTCGTGCTGGTGGCGCTGATCTTTCTCTTCGGCTTCGTCAAGCCGGCGTTAAAAGCCGCGACGCCTGCGGCAGCGGCGCCCGCGCAAGCCGGCAAGTTGAACCTCGTCGCCGACAACGCCGTGGCATTGCCGGGCGGCAGCCCGCCGATGCTCGAAGCGCCGCGCACGGCCGAGCACCTGGCGACGGCGCGCAGCGTCGCCAAGGAAAATCCGGCGGCGGTGGCGAACATCGTCCGTGGCTGGGTGAAGGCAGAAGAATGAGCGCCGCCCAGATGAACGAGGCGGGCCTCGAAAACGCGGCCATCCTGTTGATGTCGCTCGGCGAAGAAGACGCCGCCGAGGTCTTCAAGCATCTCGAGCCGAAGGAAGTGCAGCGCCTGGGCGAAACGATCGCCAAACTGAAGTCGATCTCGCGCGAGAAGGTGCAGAGCGTGCTCGAGCAATTTTCGAGCGTCGCTGCCGAGCAGAGCAGCCTCGTCGCCGACACCGACGCCTACGTGAAGAACGTGCTGACGCGCGCGCTCGGCAACGACAAGGCCAAGCTGCTCACCGACCGCATCCTGCCGAGCAACGACGTCGCCGGCATCGACACGCTGAAGTGGATGGACGCCGGCGCGGTGGCCGAGCTGCTGCACAACGAACACCCGCAGATCGTCGCCGCGATCCTGGTTCACCTCGATCAGGAGCAGGCCGGACCGGTGCTGAAAGGCCTGCCCGAGCGCATGCGCAACGAGGTGCTGATCCGCATCGCCTCGCTGGACGGCATCCAGCCGAACGCGCTGCGCGACTTGAACGACGTGATGAGCAAGGTCCTCAACTCCGGCGGCGAGGTGCGGCGGGCCTCGCTCGGCGGCGTGAAGACCGCAGCCGAGATCATCAACCTGCTCGGCGGGCCGATCGAGACCTCGGTGCTCGACTACATCCGCGAGGCAGACGCCGAGCTGGCGCAGAAGATCGTCGACAACATGTTCACCTTCGACGACCTGAACCGGCTCGACGACAAGGGCTTCCAGGCCCTGCTCAAGGAAGTGCAGAGCGAGTCGCTGGTGGTGGCGCTGAAAGGTGCCAGCACCGATTTGCGCGACAGGATTTTCAAGAACATGAGCTCGCGCGCTGCCGAGACGCTGAAGGAAGACCTCGAATCGCGCGGCCCGGTGCGCTTGTCGGAGGTCGAGTCCGAACAGAAGGAAGTGCTGAAGATCGTGCGCCGCCTGGCCGACGAAGGCCAGGTCGTGCTCGGCGGCGGAGGCGGCGATGAGCTCGTTTGATCGGGCGACGGGCCGCCCCGAGGCCGCTCACTCCCCCTTGGGGGGACGGGCGCCGCGCAGCGGTGACCCAGGGGGCGCACCAGCTTCCGGCTCCAGGTTCATTCCGCGCGAGGAGCTGGAAGGGTTTGCCACGTGGCGGCCGCATGCGTTCGACAACACGCCTGCAAGCGCGCACGGCGTGCGTTCATCGCACAACGATGCACAGCGCGCAGCCGCCGAGCAGGCGGCCATGCAGAGCTCGCGTCAAGCTGGATATCAGGACGGCTATCGCGACGGTCTGGTCGCGTTGGAGAGTTTCAAGCAGAGTTTCGCCGCGCAGATGACGGCGCAACTCGGTGCGCTGCTCGCCGCGTTCGATGCCGAGCTGGCGCAGCTCGAAACCCAGATCGCCGACAGCGTGGCCGCGAGCGCCACCTCGCTGGCGCGGCAGGTGGTGCGCAGCGAACTGGCAACGCGGCCCGAGCTCGTCGCCGCGGTCGCCGCGCAGGCGGTGGAGGCGGTGCTGCTGTCGGCCAAGCACATCCGCGTGCACGTGCACCCCGACGATCTGGCTTTGGTCCAGCAAGGCGCGGCCGACACACTGGCGGCGCGCAGCGCGCGATTGATGGCCGACGCGGCGGTGTCGCGCGGCGGCTGCCGCATCGAGTCTGACATCGGCCGCATCGATGCCGCTATCGAGACACGCTGGCTGCAAGCGCAGACGCTGCTCAGTTCTCCTTCCCCCTGGAAGGGGGAAGGCAGGGACGGGGGTGATGTTTGGTTGGTACCGGACGTGTGTCCTACCCCCACCCCAACCCTCCCCCTTTCAGGCGGAGATAGCGAACAGCCATGACCGTGCGTCTGGACAAGTGGTCACGCTACCTGCGCGACCTGCGCAACTTCGCCGACGCGCCGCAGTCGCTGGAGATCGAGGGCTCGCTGGTGCGCGTCACCGGCCTCGTGCTCGAAGCCGCCGGCGTGCGCGCCCCCGTCGGCGCGGTCTGCGAAGTGCATTGCGAAGGCCAGCCGCCGGTGATGGCCGAGGTGGTCGGCTTCTCCGGCGATCGCGCCTACCTGATGCCTACCGGAGAAGTGCACGGCCTGCAGTCCGGCGCGCGCGTGACGCCGCGGCCGGCGCCGCTGGCGCCACCGAAGCTCGGTTGCGAGAACCACCTCTGGCGGCGGCGCGAAGACCGCGGCCTGCACTTGGCAGTAGGCGACGGCCTGCTCGGCCGCGTCGTCGACCCGCACGGTGCGCCGATCGACCGCCGCGGGCCGATCGACAACACGCGGCTCGAGCCGATGCTGCGCCGGCCGATCAACGCCATGGACCGCGACCCGATCCGTCAGCCGCTCGACACGGGGGTGCGCGCGATCAACGCCATGCTCACCGTTGGCCGCGGCCAGCGCATCGGCCTGTTCGCCGGCACGGGCGTCGGAAAAAGCGTGCTGCTCGGCATGATGGCGCGCTACACCGCGGCCGACGTGATCGTCGTCGGCCTGATCGGCGAGCGCGGGCGGGAAGTCAAAGAGTTCATCGAGGACATCCTCGAAGCTGAGGGCCTGGCGCGCAGCGTCGTCGTCGCCGCGCCGGCCGACGCGCCGCCACTCGTGCGCATGCAGGGCGCGCACTACGCCACGGCGATCGCCGAGCATTACCGCGACCGCGGCCGGCATGTGCTGCTGCTGATGGATTCGCTGACGCGCTACGCGATGGCGCAGCGCGAGATCGCGCTGGCCATCGGCGAGCCGCCGGCGACCAAGGGCT
>JANNJX010000667.1:0-6074 GCA_031396005.1 Burkholderiales bacterium | reverse complement strand
GAAGCGCGTGAGTACACGCGCCGACCCAAAGGCTGCGTTCCTCGGCGGCGCCTATGCGCTGCGCCCGCGGCCCGCCCGCCGCCTTGCCGGTGGCGGCTGTTGGTCTTCGGCATGGCGAGGAAATACCGGTGCATCGGGCGCGAGGTCGGTGCGGCGACCGCGCGATCTCTGGTACTCCAGCATGAGCGCGGGCGCCGCGCCGCTCTCGGGCCAAGCGCGATCGGTGCGCGGCGCATTGGACCACTGAGTTGGCGCATCGGCGTCTGCTACTGCGCGCGGGCGTTATCGGCTCGGCATGGGCGGCGTTTCTGCGCAGCGGCTCGGTGGCCGCTGCGTACCCCGACGAGCTGCTGTCGATCGAGCAGTACACCAGGGGCAAGCTCAAAGCCGGCGACGTGATCGACGCCGGCAACGTCGAGTGGGTGAAGGCGCTGCTCGACCCGGTGCGCTTCGAGCAGATCAGCACGCTCGGCCGCAAGCTCGTGCTGGCGCCGACGACGACCGACCTGACGCGCCTGAACCCGTCGGCGTACCTCGAAGCGACCGCGCGCAACAAAGGCAAGGCGCGCTTCGACGCCAATGGCAACATCGTCACGGCAGACGGCAAGCCGTGGATCGGCGGCAACCCGTTTCCGGAGCCGACGACTGCACTCGAAGTGTTTGCCGCGCACACGCTGAGCTGGGGGCGGCATGATGTGTCGGTCTATGCCTCGCGCGAGTACGACATCGATGCTTCGGGCAACCTGCAGTACCAGTATTCGTCGGTGTGGGCCGAGATGGCGGCAGTGGGCCGTACCGTCGTCGAACCCAAGCCGTATTGGCCAGGTGACGACGACAAGTTGCGCTATCAATCGATCCTGTTCACCGAACCCGCCGACGCGCGCGGCACGATGTACCTGAACGTCTGGCCCTACGACCAGCGCCAGTTCCCGCAGCTCTACGGTTACTTGCCGGCGTTCAAGCGTGTGCGCAACTTCCCAACCAACCAGCGCTTCGAGCCGCTGGTGCCGGGCGCGGAGCTGTACCTGTCCGACGCGTGGGCGGCGGGCGATCCGTTCCTGACCTGGGGCAACTACAAAATCGTGCAACGCGGCCCGCACCTGGCGGCGGTGTCGGGCGGCTGGAGTTCGGAGCATGCGAACTGGGAGCACAAGACGCATGGCGGGCCGAAGGGCAATCTGTTCTGGGACCAGGTGGTCGAGTTGGTGCCCGAGGTCATCGTCATCGAGGCCGAGCCGGTGCGCTACCCGCGTGCGCCCGTCGGCAAGAAGCGCGTCTGGTTCGACGCGCGCACGCTGGTGCCGTTCCAGATGGTGTCGTTCGACCGCCGCGGCGAGTTGTTCCGCCACTTCGATGCGTCCTTCGCGCGCTACGACGACCGCCGCGCGCGCATCATGGACGGCAAGGAGCCCTACTGGTCGTGGGCGACGGTGCATGCCTACAACGTGCAGACGAAACGCATGACGCGCATCGAGCAGGTGCGCGAGGTGGCCGGCGGGCACACGATGCGCGTCAACGATGGGGGCGTGTACGACAAGTACCTGACGCAAGCCGCGATGCTGCGGCAGGGGAGCTGAGTTGCCGCGCATCACCACGCCGGTCACCGTCATCACCGGCTTCCTCGGCGCCGGCAAGACGACACTGATCAACCGCATCCTGCAAGAGATGCACGGCGAGCGGCTGGCGGTGATCGAGAACGAGTTCGGCGCCGTCGGCGTCGATGCGCAGTTCCTCGTCACCGACCACGACGAGACCGTGATCCAGCTCGCCAACGGTTGTCTGTGCTGCACCGTGCGCGGCGACCTGGCGCGCGCGTTGAACGAGCTGGCGACGCAATGCGATGCCGGCGCCTTCCACTTCGACCGCGTGTTGATCGAAACCACCGGCGTCGCCGACCCCGGCCCGATCATCCAGACTTTCCTCGCCGAAACCGCGATCCTGACGCGCTTTCATCTCGACGGCGTGGTCACGCTGGTCGATGCCGTGCATGGCCTGGCCGACCTGACGCGCGTCGAGAACCGCGCGCAGATCGCCTACGCCGACCGGCTGCTGCTGACGAAGAGCGACCTCGCCGCACCCGCTGCGTTGGTCGATGAATTACGCCGCATGAACCCGCGCGCGCAATGCCTGCCGATCGACCTGCGCCGCAGCGATTTGCGTGAGGTGCTGGCGCTGCTGTTCGACGCCTGCGCCTACACCTTCGATCACATCGCGCCCGATGAGCTGGCGCGCTTGCGCGGCAGCGTCGAGTTGATGCAAGCGGCGAGCGACGACCGCCTGCGACCGCTCGGTGCGGCCTTGCACAGCGACGGCATCGTGTCCTGCGTCTTCGAGTCCGAACAAGCGCTCGACCTGGCGCGCCTGAACCACTTTTTCGACGCTGCGATGCAGCGCTTCGGCACGCGCCTGTGGCGCATCAAGGGTGTCGTGCATGCCGACCAGCAGCGCCAGCGCCTCGTCGTACAGGGCGTGCAGAGCCTGCTGCAGATCAACGGCGGCGCCCTCTGGCGCGCCCGCGAGCCGCCGCGCACCGTGCTCGTCTTCATCGGCCAGGACCTCGATCGCAGCTGGATCGTCAATGCGCTTCGAAGCTGCGAGGCCGCGTTCGTGGTCATGCCGACATGACTCTCACGCCTCACGCGCCCCTATTTCTCGGGACACGGTAAACGGCGCTTCAGGCCGCGCGCCGCCTCGGCCGCGCGGTACCGCCGGCCGCTACCTCGCACAAGCGCACTTGAAGAGGTGAGTTTCTGGCGCCGCCTGGAGCGATTCGTGGCGCGCGTCACCGGCCGTGCGCCGAAGCCGCCGTACGGCGCACGCACATGTGCTTAAGGCGTGGCGACGACGTCGGTGATCTGGATCGCGAGGCCGGCGGCGCCCGGCGCCACCGGCGCCGAGAAGCCTTGCAGATCGCCCGGCTGCGGCGTGGCCTGGCCGCTGGCGCTGATGCGCGCGCCGACGACCACGCGCGGCGTCGATGACAGCTTGGCCGCCGGCGACATCGCCATGCTGTCGTCGAGCGTGAACGCGAGCGGCAAGTCCTTGACCTGCTTGCGCAGGATCGCCAGCGGCATGCGCGGGCCCTCCGCCGCGCGGGCGAAGATGAACACGGTGTCGTCGGGCCGCGCTTTTGCCGCCAACGCCGGCGCCAGCGTCACGGTGCCGCTGACCGCGGCGCCGGCGGCGGTGATCGTGGCAGCAGACGCCGCCGCCAGCGCTTCACCGGCGGCGCGCTGGCGCGCCTGCGCGATCACGCCCTGAAGCTGCTGCGCCAGCTCGCCGCCCGGCGCCAGTTGCACCACCTTCTCCCACTGCGTCAGCGCCTTCGCATAGTCCTTCTGCTGGAAGGCATGCATGCCCGACAGCAGCAGCGCCTTCGCATTGTCGGGCTCGATCGCGAGCGCCTGCGCCAGCAGCCGGCTCGGCTCGCCGTCGAGGTTTCGACCGTTGACGACGGCCAGCGCGTCGGCGTATTCGGTCAGCAGCGTGGCGTCGTCGGCACGCAGTGCCACGGCCTTCTGCAACGCCGGCACGGCCTCTCCGTGCCGGCCGAGCACCGTCTGCGCGCGGCCGAGCAATGCCCAGCTCTCGGCGTCGTTCGGGTTGTCCTTGACGCGTGCCGACAGCGTTTCGATCATCGCCTCGACCTGCTCGGGCGTGACCGGGCGCTCCGCGCCGGCGGGCGCCGATGCCGCTGCGACGAGCTCGCCGTTCAAGGCCCGCGGCGTGCCGAGCCAGACATAGCCGGCCACGGTGAGCGCGCAGACAAAGCCGGCAACGCCGAACAGCAACGCCTTCGACGAGTGCCCGACGTGCGCGTGCGCGTGCGCGTGTGCGGGCGCCGCGGCCGCGGCGATGCGCCGCTCCAGCGTCTGCCGGGCTTCGTCGTGCTGCGCGCCGGCGAGCACGCCCGACTGCTTCAACGCAGCGAGCTGTTCGAGCTGCTGGCGCAGCGAGGCCACGCCGCTCGCGTCGGCAGGGCCGCCGCGGCGCCACAGCGGCCATGTCAGCAGCGCGAGGGTGGCCAGTGCGAGCAGCGCGCCCAGGGCGATGAAGGTGATCATCGCGGCTGCTCTGCGTTGGCGTTGACGCCTTCGTCGTCATCGGCATCGGGCTCGAAGCGATCCGGCGCGAGCTTCGAGCGCCGCCGCAGCACCAGCACCAGCGCGCCCAGGCCGATGACGAGCAAAGCCGTCGGGCCGATCCACAGCAGCGCTGTGCTGGCCTTGAACGGCGGCCGGTAGAGCACGAAATCGCCATAGCGATCGGTCATGAACGTCAGCACCTGCGCATCGCTCGCGCCTTTGCGCAACTGCTCGCGCACCTGTCTGCGCAGGTCATCGGCCAAGCCCGAGTTCGAGTCGGCGATGGTCTGGTTCTGGCACACCAGACAGCGCAGCTCGGCGGTGATTGCAGTGACGCGCGCTTCGAGCGCCGGGTCGGCGGCGACGGGCGCAGCTTCTTTGGCCATCGCGCTGGCGCAGAGCAGCAAGAGCATGAGCAGCCACCTAGCCATTCAACTCTTTCACCAGCGGCACGATGCGTTTTTGAATCACCTCCGGCGTCACCGGCCCGACATGCTTGAAGCGGATCACACCCTGCTTGTCGATGACGAAGGTTTCGGGCACGCCATAGACGCCGAAGTCGATGCCGATGCGGCCGTCGCCGTCGAACAGCGAGGCGTCGTACGGGTTGCCGTGACGCGCCAGCCACTGCGTGGCGTTCTGGCGCGTGTCCTTGTAGTTCAGGCCAATCATCGGCACCTGCTTCGTCCGCGCCAGGGCCACCAGGTGCGGATGCTCGTCCAGGCACGGCGTGCACCACGACGCGAAGACGTTGAGCAGCCAGACCTGCCCTTTCATCTCCTCGCGGCCGAGCGTCTTGCCGGCGTCGCCGAGGTGCGTCAACGCGAACGCCGGCGCCGGTTTGCCGATCAGCGGCGACGGAACTTCGCGCGGATTCAACTTCAGCCCGACGGCGAGAAACGCCACCAGCACGCCGAACAGCGCCAGCGGAACGATGAAACGCAGGCTCTTCATGAAGTGGCGGTGGCGCCCGACACGGCGATGCGCTCGCGCTCGCGGCTGCTAACGCGGTAGCGGCGGTCGGTCGCGGCCAGCACGCCGCCCAGGGCCATCAGCACGCAGCCGCCCCAGATCCAGTCGATGAACGGCTTGACGTACACGCGCACCACCCAGGCGTTGTTGTTGCCCACCGGCTCGCCGAGCGAAACGTACAGGTCGCGCGTGAAGCCGGCGTCGATGGCGGCTTCGGTCATCGGGTTCTGCTGCACGCGGTAGATGCGTTTTTCGGGACGCATCGTCGCCACCGGCCTGCCGTTCTTCGTCACCTCGACGAGGCCCTGCGCCGCCGCGTAGTTCGGCCCCTGCAGATCGCGCACGCCGCGGTAGGTGAAGACATAGCCCGCCACCTCGACGGTGTCGTTCATCTCCATCTGCACGTCGCGCTCGACGCCGTAGGTGTTGACCATGCTGACGCCGAAGGCGAACGCGGCGATGCCCAGATGCGCCAGCCACATGCCCCACATCGTGCGCGGCACCATCTTCAAACGCGCCCACAGGTTCGATGCGGCCAGGCTCGCCGGGCGCACACGCTCGAGCAGATCGGTGGCGACCGCAAAGACGATCCACCACGCCATCAGGAAGCCGAGCGTGGCCATCACCGAGATGCGTCCTGCGGCCCAGCCGGTGAGCAGCGCGGCGACAGCGGTCAGCACGGCGGCCCAGCGCAGTCGTTTGGCCAGGCTCGGCAGCTCGGCGGCCTTCCAGCGCGCCAGCGGCCCGACGCCCATGAGGAACACCAGCGGCGTCATGATCGGCACGAAGACGGCGTCGAAGTACGGCGGGCCGACCGAGATCTTGCCCAGGCCGAGTGCATCGAGCGCCAGCGGGTACAGCGTGCCGAGCAGCACCGTGCCCATCGCCACGACGAGCATGACGTTGTTGCCGAGCAGCATCGTCTCGCGCGAGACGAGCTCGAAGCGCGCGCCGAGGCCGACCTGCGGCGCGCGCCATGCGTACAGCGCCAGCGAGCCGCCGATGACGACGACGAGA
>JANNJX010000653.1:0-6361 GCA_031396005.1 Burkholderiales bacterium | reverse complement strand
AGCGGCGTGCCGGCGCGGTTGAGGTCGATGCCGGTCTGGCCGGCGAAGTCCTCGTGCAGGCTCTTGCCTGCGTCTTCCTCCAGGTGCGCGCGTGTCAGCCGCACCTAACGGGGCTCGCCGTCGAGCATGAACTCGACGCGTCCGCCCTGCACTACCGGGATCTCGTACTGGCTGATCTGGTAGCCCTTGGGCAGGTCGGGGTAGAAGTAGTTCTTGCGCGCGAAGATCGACAGCGGCGCGATCTTCGCGTTGACCGCCAGGCCGAAGCGGATCGCGCGCTCGACGGCGCCACGGTTCATCACCGGCAGCGTGCCAGGCAGCGCCAGATCGACCGCACTGGCCTGCGTGTTCGGCGCGGCGCCGAAGGCGGTGGACGAGCCGCTGAAGATCTTGCTCGCGGTCGAGAGTTGGGTGTGCGTCTCCAAGCCGATGACGACTTCGTAGCCGCGGATGAGAGACCCCGTCATGCAAACCCCTTGGGCGCCTGCAAATGAAAGTCGGTCGCTTGCTGAAACGCATGCGCCGCGTGCAGCAACTCGCCTTCGTGGAAGTAGTTGCCGATCAACTGCAAGCCGACCGGCATACCGCCCCCTTCCACCGAAGCAGCGAAGCCCGCTGGCACGCTCATGCCGGGCAGGCCGGCCAGGCTGGCGGGCAGCGTGAAGATGTCGGCCAAGTACGCCGCCACCGGGTCGTCCTCCTGCGCGCCGAGCTTCCAAGCCACGGTAGGTGCCACCGGGCCGGCGATGACGTCGCATTGCTGGAAGCATTGCTGGAAGTCGTCGGCGATCATGCGGCGCAGCTTCTGCGCCTGCAGGTAATACGCGTCGTAGTAGCCGTGCGAGAGCACGTAGGTGCCGATCATGATGCGGCGCTTGGCCTCGGCGCCGAAGCCTTCGGCGCGCGACTTCTTGTACAGGTCCATCAGGTCGCCGTGCTGCGCGGCGCGGTGGCCATAGCGCACCCCGTCGAAGCGCGACAGGTTCGAGCTCGCTTCGGCCGGCGCGATGATGTAGTACACGGGGATCGACAGCTCGGTGCGAGGCAGGTTGACGTCGATCAACGTCGCGCCCAGCCTCTCGAACTCGCTCAAAGCGCCGCGCACGGCGCCGTTGACGTCGCCCGACAGCGCCGTCGGGAAGAACTCGCGCGGCAGGCCGATGCGCAGACCAGCCAGCGGTTTGGCGGCCACAGCGCCATCGCGCGCGCGTTGCATCTGCGCATGAAAATCCTGCGGCGGACGTTCGGCGCTGGTCGAGTCGCGCTCGTCGAAGCCGCTCATCGCCGAGAGCAGCAGCGCGCAGTCCTCGGCCGAGCGCGCCAACGGGCCAGCCTGGTCAAGGCTCGATGCGAACGCCACCATGCCCCAGCGCGAGCACACGCCGTAGGTCGGCTTGATGCCGGTGATGCCGGTAAAGCTCGCCGGCTGGCGGATCGAGCCGCCCGTGTCGGTGCCGGTGGCCGCGGGCAACAGGCGCGCGGCCACCGCCGCGGCCGAGCCGCCGGAGGAGCCGCCGGGTACACGCTCCTGGTTCCACGGGTTGCGCACGACGCCGAACGCCGAGTTCTCGTTGGACGAGCCCATCGCGAACTCGTCGCAGTTCAACTTGCCCAAGCTGATCGAACCGGCTTGTGCGAGACGCGAAACGACGGTCGCATCGAACGGGCTCCGGTAGCCGGCGAGCATCTTCGACCCCGCCGTCGTCGGCTCGCCGCGGGTGGCGAAGATGTCCTTGTGCGCGATCGGCACGCCGGCCAGCGCGCCGAGCGCTTCGCCTTTGGCCCGGCGGGCGTCGAGGGCACGCGCACCGTCGAGCGCACGTCGGCCATCGACATGCAGGAACGCGCCGAGCGCGCGCTGAGCCTCGATGCGCAACAGCAACTGCGTCACGACCTCGACGCTGCTGAATTCGCGTGCCGCCAATCCGCGGCCGAGCGCAGCCACGCCCATCTCGTGCAAGGCCGTCATGTGGCCCCCAAGGCGCTTGCAGCGCCGGCCCCCCGAGGGGGCACACGCCGACTTCGGGTGGCCGTGCGCAGGCTCACTCGATCACCTTCGGCACGAGGTACAGCCCGTCTTCGACCGCCGGCGCGCTCACCTGATTGGCTGCGCGCTGATCGCTCTCGGTCACCACGTCGTCGCGCAAGCGCAGCGCAGCGGTCTGCACGGCGGCCAGCGGCGTGTAAAGCGGCTCGACGCCCGAGGTTTCGACCGCGCTCATCTGCTCGACGATGGCGAAAAAGCCGTTCAGTTGCTGCAACATCGCCTGCTCTTCAGCGGGTTGCAACTCGAGCCGCGCCAGGTGGGCGATGCGGCGCACGTCGTCCGGAACAAGAGGCATGGCGGAGCTTGAAAAACTTGAAGAAGGGGATTCGAAAGCGGATGCAACTGCTGGCCGGGCCGTGGATTTTGGGCGTTTTGGTGACCGCGGTTGCGGCTATTGTCGAGAGGCCTTGGGGTATTATCGCGCCCCAAATTAGAGCCCTCCGATGCCTCTCGGCGCGGGGGGTTTTCTTGCAAAAAAGCGCTTGCGCAACGGCGTTTTCCAGCCGCAACGCAAAGCCGCATCACCGGCTCGACCATGTTCGCTTTCCTTCGCCGCTACGTCTCCACCGACCTGGCCATCGACCTCGGCACGGCCAACACGCTGATCTACGTGCGCGGCAAGGGCATCGTGCTCGACGAGCCTTCCGTCGTGGCGATCCGCCACGAGGGCGGCCCCAACGGCAAGAAGACCATCCAGGCCGTGGGCAAGGAAGCCAAGGCGATGCTGGGCAAGGTGCCGGGCAACATCGAAGCCATCCGGCCGATGAAGGACGGCGTGATCGCCGACTTCACCGTTACCGAGCAGATGTTAAAGCAGTTCATCAAGATGGTTCACCCGCGCTCGCTGTTCAGGCCGAGCCCGCGCATCATCATCTGCGTGCCCTGCGGCTCGACGCAGGTCGAGCGGCGTGCGATCCGTGAGTCGGCCTTGGGTGCGGGTGCGAGCGAGGTTTATCTGATCGAAGAGCCGATGGCCGCCGCGATCGGCGCCGGGCTGCCCGTCGCGGAAGCCAGCGGCTCGATGGTCGTGGACATCGGCGGCGGCACGACCGAAGTCGGCGTCATCTCGCTCGGCGGCACAGTCTACAAGGGCAGCGTGCGCGTCGGCGGCGACAAGTTCGACGAAGCGATCATCAACTACATCCGCCGCAACTACGGCATGTTGATCGGCGAGCCGACGGCCGAAGCGATCAAGAAGGAAATCGGCAGCGCCTTCCCCGGCAGCGAAGTGCGCGAGATGGAAGTCAAAGGCCGCAACCTGTCCGAGGGCGTACCGCGGTCATTCACGATCAGCAGCAACGAGATCTTGGAAGCGCTGACCGACCCGCTGAACCAGATCGTCTCATCGGTGAAGAACGCACTCGAACAAACGCCGCCCGAGCTCGGCGCCGACATCGCCGAGCGCGGCATGATGCTCACCGGCGGCGGCGCGCTGCTGCGTGACCTCGATCGCCTGCTGGCCGAAGAAACCGGCCTGCCGGTGCTCGTGGCCGAAGACCCGCTGACCTGCGTCGTGCGCGGTTGCGGCATGGCGCTGGAGCGCATGGAGCGCCTGGGCTCGATCTTCACGTCGGAATGATCCGCCGCCCGCTGACTCATTGATCCGGAAGGCCGAAGTTGCAGCTCGGCACCATCGACCGCACGCCGCCGCCCTTTTTTCGCCAGGGCTACTCGGCGCTCACCAAGCTGATCTTCTTCACCGCGCTGTCGGTGTTCATGATGGTCGCCGACACGCGCTTCACCGTCATCGCGCCGCTGCGTTCGGGCATTGCGGCGGCGCTGGCGCCGGTGCAGCGCTCGCTGCTGGTGCCGGTCGATCTGGCGCTGGGCGGCAACGACTACCTGCAAGGGTTGACCAAAGCGCTGGCTGCGGAAGACGCGGCGCGCAAGCAGCTCGTGCTGCAGGCCGAACAAGCGCAGTCGGCCGAGCGGCTGGCCAACGAGAACCGGCAGTTGCGCGGCCTGCTCGAACTGAAGCCGGGCCTGAAGGTGAAGTCGGTGGCGGCCGAGGTCATGTACGAAGCCGCCGACCCGTTTTCGCGCAAGTTCTACATCGACCGCGGGCTGGCGCAGGGCCTGGTGCCGAGCTCGCCGGTGATCACCGAGGGCGGCGTCATCGGCCAGGTGACGCGCGTTTATCCGCTGTCGTCCGAAGTCACGCTGCTGACCGACCGCGACGCCGCGATCCCGTTGCTCAACACGCGCACGCAACTGCGGGCCGCGGCGTTCGGCGGCGTGGCGCAAGGCAGCGCGCTCGAACTGCGATTCGTCTCCGCCAACACCGACGTCAAGGTCGGCGACGTGCTGCACACGTCGGGGGTCGATGGCGTTTATCCGCCGGGGCTGCCTGTCGCCAAGGTGACGCTGGTCGAGAGGCAGGCCGACGGCGGCTTCACGCGCGTCGAGCTGGCGCCGTTGGCGTCGGTCGATCGCGTGCGGCATGTGCTCGTGCTGGAGCCGCTAAAGAACCAACTGCCGCCACCGCCGTTGCCCGAGCCGGCATCGGCGCCACCGGGCAAGGCAGCGAAGGTGAAGCGATGACGGTGTTTGCGCGAGCGCGGGTCGAGCGCGCGGCCGCTCCGGAGCCGGCCCGCGATTCCCTCGGGGGATCGACCGACGTACTCGGCGGGCGAGGGGCTCCAAGTCGGGCCGAGCGCGCGGCCGCTCCGAAGCCGGCCCGCGCCACCCCCACGGGGGGTCGCGTGTCGCACTCGACACGCGGGGGGCTCCGATGAGCATCATGCCGCGCGGCGATCAGCTTCTGCTCCCGGCCAATCCGCTCTTCATCGTCATCACGCTGCTGCTGGCGCTGGCCTTCAACATGCTGCCGCTCGGCCGCAGCCCGTGGCTGCCCGACCTGCTGGCGCTGACGCTGGCCTTCTGGGTGGTGCACCAGCCGCGCCGCGTGGGCGTCGGCGTGTCGTTCTTCTTCGGCTTGCTGATGGACGTGCACCAGGGCTCGATCCTCGGCCAGCATGCGCTGGCCTATACGCTGCTGGCCTTCGTCGCCATCGCGCTGCACAGGAGGCTGCTCTGGTTTCCGGTGTTCCAGCAGGCGGCGCAGGTGCTGCCGCTGTTCATCGCCGCGCATCTGGTGTCGCTGGTGGTGCGCATGCTCGCCGGCGACTTGTTCCCGGGCTGGAGCTACTTCATCGCGCCGTGCTTCGAAGCGGTACTTTGGCCGATCGTGTCGTTCGTCTTTCTCGCGCCGCAACGCCGCGCCCCCGATCCCGACGAAAATCGTCCGCTGTGACTGAACTCCGAGACGTCGAACGCGAACTGGGCGGCTTTCGCATCCGACTGGTGGCGGCGGCGTTGTTCGTGCTGGTCTGCTTCAGCCTGCTGGCGGCACGTCTGGTCTTCTTGCAAGTCATCCGCCACGACGATCTGTCGACGCAGGCCGAGAACAACCGCACCGCGATCGTGCCGGTGGTGCCCAACCGCGGCCTGATCGTCGATCGCAACGGCGTCGTGCTGGCCAACAACTACTCGGCCTACACGCTGGAGATCATGCCGGCGCGCCTGGCACAACCGCTCGACGTGACGATCGACGCGCTGGCCGAATTGGTCGAGATCACGCCGCGCGACCGCCGCCGCTTCAAGCGCCAGCAGGCCGACAGCAAGAACTTCGAGTCGCTGCCAATCCGCACCAAGTTGACCGACGACGAGGTCGCCCGCTTCGTCGCCCAGCGCTTCCGCTTCCCCGGCGTGGACGTGAAGGCGCGGCTGTTCCGCAACTACCCGCTCGGCGAAACGGGCGCGCACTTGCTCGGCTACATCGGCCGCATCAACACGGCCGAGAAGGAAGCGATCGAGGATTGGGAAGACGAGTTGCAAGCCAACTACCGCGGCACCGAATACATCGGCAAGCTCGGCATCGAGCAGCGCTACGAGCAGCAACTGCATGGCGTGACCGGCGTCGAAGAGGTCGAGACCAGCGCCGGCGGCCGTGCCATGCGGCGCCTGGACCACAAAGCGGCAACGCCGGGCGACCAGATCTACCTGTCGATCGACATCAGGCTGCAGGCCCTGGTCGAGCAGATGTTCGGCGAGCGTCGCGGTGCGCTGGTGGCGATCGATCCGCGCAACGGCGAGGTGCTGGCGTTGGTCAGCAAGCCGAGCTTCGACCCCAACCTGTTCGTCGACGGCATCGACATTGACAACTGGCGCGAGTTGAACGAGAGCATCGACAAGCCGCTGCTCAATCGCGCGCTGCGCGGCACCTACCCGCCGGGCTCGACCTTCAAGCCCTTCATGGCAATGGCGGCGCTCAATTCGGGCAAGCGCGCCGCCGGCACGGTGATTCACGACGGC